>CAZKTT010000025.1:0-7630 GCA_964555755.1 uncultured Mycoplasma sp. | reverse complement strand
CCAGTTGATACTCAAGGCGTTGTAGTGGAAGATGATTCCAATGTAGATGTCCCTGTTGAAGAAGAAGTTGTTGTTGAAGAAAACATTTCTACTACAGAAGAAGCAGTTAATACTACAGAAGAAGTTATTGAAGAAGAAACTATTGAAGAATAAACTATTGAAGAAGAAGCCGTTACTGAAGAAAATGTTAATGAAATTTTAGTAGAAAAATCTTCTATTCAACCTAAAAAGATTGTTATTAAAGGAAATACTGATAGCCATCAAACTGAAATTGATAATTTATCTTCAAGATATAATGAATTAAAAACAAATTTGGAAAATGTAAGTGATATTTCTGAATATTTATCATTATTATCAAGTGCTTATTCATTAAATGATGAATATGAAAGCTTGATACAAAACTTAAGTGAAACTGATGATACTACTGAACTTGATTCCTTATATGGAGAGTTTAATAATGATAGTATTCAACAATTGTTTTTAAATTTAGTAAATGGTGCAGATTTAACTGATGAGAGTATTGTTAATCAATTACTTGCTTTTGATCACTTAGATCAAGATAGTGCAGCTTATACTAAACTTATGGAAGCACTTGAAAACTTAAATAAAGTAACAATTAAAGATAATGATGATTTTACTGGTGAAGAGCAAGGCGATTATTTATTAATTAATGGTCTTGGGAATATAACAGTAGGAGATTTAATTAATAATATTGAATATAATGGTACAATTACTACTACTAGTGAAAATAGTGATTTAGTAACTAGTAGTGTTGAATTAGTGTTCATGGATTCTGCTGGTCAAGTTGTTAAAACATTAAAGGTATTATTAAAGAATGATTTAGATAATAATGGTGTTGTTGATAATAATGATTTAGAAATTCTTAAATCATTAGTTAATGACAGTTCTAATGTTACAGATGAAATGCTTTTAGTAGCAGATACTAATAGCGATGGTGTTCTTAATCAAGAAGATATAGATAACTTATATAATTTATTAAATCCAAGTGAAGAAGATGATACTTCAGGTTCAAGTTCTGAAGAAGATGCTTCGATACCAGTGAGTGTTATTGATGTTTATACAACTCCTGTTTCAACAACTAGTACTCAACCAGTTAAGCTTTCTAATTCTTATACTGAAGCACCAAGAGTAGTTTCTAATTTAGTCCAAGAAAAACCTGTTGTTGATCAAAAAGAGGATGTAAATAAAGATAATAAAGATAAAAAGAAAGATCAGGAAAAGAAAAAAATTACTATTGGAACAATAATCAAAATAGCACTTATAATTCTGCTGGGTGGTTTAATTATATATTTCTTAAATAAAGATTCAAAAGACGATGAAGAAGAGAAAAAGAAGAAAAAGCAATAGCTAAGCTATTGTTTTTTTATGTATTTAAAATAATTTTAAGTTTATAGTATTGATAAGTTAAAACTATAAAGTATTGGACGAAAATAGCTATTAAAAGGGCATACATTGCTATATCTAAATATAAACTAGCGAATAGAATAATTGATTTAATAGTTGTACCAATTATACTAGATATCATTACTATTTTTGCTTTATTCATAGCTTGAAAAGTTGAGATAATTGGTCCTTCAATATAAGTAAGTAAAAATATTGGTGCTGCTAGTATTAAATAATTTACACCACTTGTTTCTTCGAACATTATTTTTAAAGATTCTTCTGGAAATATCATAAATACTGCTGTAAAAACTATTCCTATTAAAAGTGAAAATATTATTGCTTGTTTTAGTTTTCTTTTAATCATTTTGGTATTATTTTTACTATTATATTTAGAAATTGTAGGAAGAAGTGCAGAACATATAGCACCACTTAAAAATTGTGGAACCATTACCATAGGAAATACAAATCCTGAAATAATTCCATATTCTAGAGTTATATATTTATTAGTATAACCTATAGATAATAAAACAAAGGTTATTATGATTGGTTCTAAAAAACCACCTATAGAATTTATAATTCTTCCTGCAGTAGTAGGCATAGATATAGAAAATATATCTCTTACATTATTCATTTGTGGTTTTATATCACTTTTTTTAATACTGATGCCTTTAGGTAGAAAGAATATCAATATTACTATCGATAATAATTCACTAATAATATTAAACAATATAAGACCTATTATGGTATTAATCATTCCATATTGTAGCAGGCGAGGTGTAATTAAAAATATTAATCCTAATCTCACTATCTGTTCAAAAACATTTGAAGTTACATGAGGCACCATCTGTTCTTTACCAAAAAAATAGCCCCTGATTATACTTGATAATGTAATAAAAGGTAAAGTAATAGTACAGGCTAGAATAGGGTAATATAACGCGCTATTTTGTAGTAATGTATTAGCTATAAATTTAGCAAATATCATGAAAATAAAGACTGCTAGAAGGTTGAATAATAAAGCGATTGGAATTATACCTAAAACTACATTTTTATTATTTCTGGTGTTTTCTGATACTAGTTTAGAAATTGCTATTGGAAGAGATAAGGTTGCTATGGTTATAAATAAAGAATAGGTAGGCATTATTAACATATATAATCCTATACCTTCGATTCCAATTATTCTGGTAGTTATAATTCTAATAATCATACCTAAAATTCTAGTTATAAATCCTCCGATGATAAGAATGATTGTACTTTTAATAAATTTTTCTTTCATAATTAAATTTATGAAAGAATAAAAAAAATATTGTCTTACGACAATATTTTCTTTATTTGCTCTCTTTCAGTTTTTAACTCATTGTTTTCTTCAGTTACTTCATTTAATCTTTCAGTAAGTGATTGGTTTTTTTTGTTAATAGTAGTTATTAATTGTTCTTGTTTTAATAATCTTTCTTTACATTCTTCATATTTAGTAATTAAGTCTTGATAAGAATAATTACTTGTATTATCTTCTACTAAAGAATCGTTATATGCTCCGACAAGTGATATTATACTATCATCGATAGTTTCATATTTTTCTTTTAATTTACTATAATCAATTATTTTTTTATTTTTGATCTTATCTGTTAATTCAATTAATATTTCTGAGTTAATTCTTTTTTCTTCATTTAAGTTTAAAACCTTTTCTACGTAGAATATGTTGCTGGATATAGTATCAGTAACACCATTATACATTTCAGTATATCGTTTACACATCATTAGTTTACCAATTTTATTACGATTGTTATAGAAGAATCGTTGTTTTATTATATTACCAGAGTCATCAAATTTATGTTTTTTTAACATTTCAACAATTGTAGCAGATTGATTGTTAAATAATCTGTTTAAGAATGTATTCGAGTCAATAGTATCATTTTTAATCATACGACTAGTTCGTGGATAATACATGTCTTTTTCATCATTTTTTTCGAATCCTACTACATTTAATTCATCACCATTAGTGTAACCTATATAATATCCATCATCTAGTGGTGTATCACTACGCAAGTTTTTATCTTTTTTATATTTAACTATAAATTCAATATTAAATATTTCTATACCACATATTTTTTGAAAGTTTTTAATTTTATCTTCGATATGGTCGGAGAAAATACTTTCATAGTTTAATAAACCTCTTTCTATTTTATTTGCTAATTTATTAGGATTATCAAGAATATCAAGTAAAATATCATATGCTTTTCCAGTATATACCCCAGAACTCCGTAAATAATCAATGTTAATACCAAGTAAATGTGGTATGTTGTGTTCATCAAATTTTATTTTGATTTGATCTCCATTTGCTAACTCAAGATAAAATATAGTATATGGAAAGTCCTTATTTTCATAATAATCAACACAGTTATTAAGTTTATCAATCATGTCATAATATTTGCTTTTATCCATATTTATTACCCCCTTAATAAGTGTCTATGATTATATCATAAAAGTCTTAAAAAGTCAATTATTTGTTTGTTTTTATAGGTATATATGATATAATTAGTAAGAAAAAAAGGTGACTTGGATGAGAACAGATGATTTTGATTATTATTTAGATGAAGACTTGATTGCTCAGACACCACTTGATAAGAGAGATGATTCAAGATTAATGCTTGTTGATAAAAAAAGTGGTTTCTTTAAGCATGAGCATTTTTATAATATTATTAATTATTTAAATAAAGGTGATGTTTTAGTACTTAATAATACTAGAGTGATACCTGCTAGGATAGTTGGTGAAAAAGAATCTACTGGTGCTGTTATCGAACTTTTATTATTAGAAAATAAAGGAGATTTTTATGAAGCTTTGGTAAAACCCGCTAAAAGAATAAAAAAAGGTGATATTATTTCTTTTGGGAATGGTATATTAAAAGCAGAATGTATGGAAGAAAAAGAAGAAGGTCTAAGAGAATTTAAAATGATTTATAAAGGAATACTTTTAGAAATACTAGAATCTCTAGGAACGATGCCACTTCCACCATATATTCATGAAAAACTAGAAAATGGTGAAAGATATCAAACTGTATATTCTGAAGTAAGCGGTTCAAGTGCTGCTCCTACGGCTGGGCTTCATTTTACAAAAGAACTTTTAAAGAAAATAGAGAATAAGGGAGTAGAAGTACTATATGTAACTTTACATGTAGGGCTTGGTACTTTTAGACCTGTTAAAGTAGATGATGTAACAAAACATAAAATGCATAGTGAATACTACGAAATAAGTAAACATGTTGCTGATAGATTAAATAAGGCAAAAAAAGAAAATAGAAAAATTATTGCTGTAGGGACTACTACTACAAGAGTATTAGAAACTGTAGCTTCTAAATATGGAACTTTTAGAGAGTATAAGGGGTATACTGATATATTTATTTATCCTGGTTATGAGTTTAAAGCAATAGATAGTTTAATAACAAATTTTCATTTGCCTAAGTCTACTTTAGTAATGCTTGTTTCAGCTTTAGCAGGTAAAGATAATATATTAAAAAGCTATGAGGTAGCAGTAAAAGAAAAATATAGATTTTTCTCTTTTGGAGATTCTATGATGATTGGAGATTTTAGCGATGGCAAAGATGAAATTTAAACTAATTAAAGAAAAAGATAATTTAAGACTTGGAGAAATTGAAAGTAAATATGGAACTTTTAAAACACCAATGTTTATGCCAGTAGGAACTAGAGCTACTGTTAAAACTTTGGCACCTGAAGAACTTTATGAAATGAATTCTGGTATTGTTCTTGCTAATACATATCATTTATGGCTTAGGCCAGGAGAAGATATTGTAAAGAAAGCTGGAGGAATTAAGAAGTTCATGAACTTGAATAGGCCAATGCTTACTGATTCTGGAGGTTACCAAGTTTTTTCTCTTGCTAAACCAAAAGATATAACTGAAGAAGGTGTAAAGTTTAAAAGTCATATTGATGGGGCTCCTTTGTTTTTAACACCTGAAAAATCAATAGAAATACAAAATAAATTAGGCAGTGATATAGCTATGAGTTTTGATGAATGTCCTCCAGCTTCTGCTAGTCATGCCTATATGGAAAAAAGAATAGAAAGAACACTTCGTTGGTCTAAAAGAGGAAAAGATGTTCATAATAACCCAGATCAAATGTTATTTGGAATAATTCAAGGTGGCCCTTATGAAGATTTAAGAAAAAAATCTGCTACTGAAACTGTGGCTATGGATTTTGATGGTTATTCTATTGGAGGTGTAGCTAATGATGGTGAATCAAAAGAGGATATGTACAAAGCAATAGAATATTCTGTTCCTTATATGCCTAAAGATAAATTAAGATATTTAATGGGTGTTGGTGAACCAATTGATATATTGGAAGGAGTAGAACGTGGTGTAGATATATTTGACTGTGTACTTCCTACAAGAATAGCTAGACATGGGAACGCTTTTACTAGAAATGGTAAAATTAATTTAAAGAATGCAAAGTATAAAGAAGATTTTTCTCCAGTTGAAGAAGGTTGTGATTGCTATACCTGTAAAAACTATACAAAAGCATATGTAAGACATTTAATATCAGTTGGGGAAACTTTTGGAGGAAGACTTTTATCTATACATAATATTAGATTTTTAATAAAACTTACGGAAGATATAAGAGAATCTATAGAAAATGATACTTTTGATGTGTTTAAAAAAGAATTTATAGAAAACTATACTAAAGTAAAAAATAGTGATAAAAAATAAATATGTGTTATAATTAAGTAGGATGTGGTTTTATGAAATTAAATAATAGTTTTTTCTACACTCTTAGAGAAGATCCTAAAGAAGAGGATAGTATAAGTGGAAGCCTTTTAGTTAAAGCAGGGTTTATCAAAAAAACATCAAGTGGTGTTTATGCTTTAATGCCTTTAGGATTTAAAGTATATAAAAATATTGAAAATATTATCAGAGAAGAAATGGATAAAGCTGGAGCTTTAGAACTTGTAATGCCAGCTTTAATAAAAGAAGATGTTTATGTTAAATCAGGAAGAAGAGATAATTTTGGTAATGATATGTTTTCTTTAAAAGACAGAATGAATAGAGACTATGTACTTGGTCCTACTCATGAAGAACTTTTTGTAGAAGCTGCAAAAATGAAAATAAAATCTTATAAAGATATGCCATTTAATATTTATCAAATTCAAGATAAATTTAGAGATGAACCAAGACCTCGTTTTGGTCTTATAAGAACTCGTGAATTTACTATGAAGGATGCTTATAGTTTTGATACATCTCTAGAAGGACTTGATGAATCTTATAAAAAGATGTATGAAGCTTATAATAAGATTTTTGATAGAGTAGGGTTAGACTATAAAGTAGTAACTGCTGATACTGGAGTTATGGGGGGACTTTTATCAGAAGAATATCAAGCAATTACTGAAACGGGAGAAGACACAATAGTTCTTTGTGAAAAATGTGGTTTTTCTTCTAATTTAGAAGTATGTCCTGTAACTTCTACATTTAAAGCTGAAGAACCTGAACTAGAAAAAGAACTTATTCATACTCCAAATATTGGGGTAATTGATGATTTAGTAAAAGCAGGATTTAGTGTTGATCAATTGACAAAGTCATTAGTATATAAAGTTGATGATGAATTTGTACTTTGTGTTGTAAAAGCAAATAGAGAAGTTAATGAATTAAAACTTAGAAAGTTTTTAGAAGCAAAAGAAGTAGAACTTGCTGAAGGAGCGGATGTAGAAAAGATTACTAATGCTATAGTAGGCTTTGCTGGTCCAATTGGTTTAAATATAAAAACTGTTGTTGATGATGAAGTGCTTTCTATGAAAAACTTTTTAGTAGTAGATAATAAAACAGATTATCACTATAAGAATGTAAATATAAAAGACTTTGATAAGTTTACATCTTCTGATATAAAAAATGTTTGCGAAACTGATCTATGTCCAAATTGTAAAGGCAAATTGACATTTAAAAAAGGTATTGAAGTAGGTAATATATTTAAGCTTGGTGATAAATATGCTAAAAGTATGAATCTTACATATTTAGATGAAACTAATAAAGAAAAATATCCTTTTATGGGATCATACGGAATAGGACTTCAACGAATCATGGCAAGTATTGTTGAACAAAAACATGATGATGATGGTATTATCTGGCCTTTATCAGTTGCACCTTATAAAGTAGCTATTGTATTGTTAAATGATGAAGGTAAGAAATATGCTAATGATTTATATAAAAAATTAGAAGAAAATAAT
>CAZKTT010000024.1:0-8004 GCA_964555755.1 uncultured Mycoplasma sp. | reverse complement strand
CCACCTGCATTTATATGATTTGAAATAAGTAGTACATCACTTCTATTACCAAAAGCATTAAGTATTCTTTTAATACGCTCATCTTTGGGTAAAGTTTCATCACTATCTCTAGTTATCTTAACAGGAATACCTAATTCATTTAATCTATTATACATATATAAAGCTGCCTGTAAATTTAAATCTTTTTCTTGTAATCCACCATAAACAGCACCAGGATCAGTACCACCATGTCCAGCATCAACAACTACTTTATAATTCATAACTATCACCTAAAATATAATATGCTAATACTTAATTTTTGTACAAAAAAAGTGCTATACAGCACTTTATCAATCATTATCTTTAAACTTTAAACTTAGTAATTCAAGTCCCAAAATTATTAAACCACCAACTATAAAAGCAATAATACTAAAACTACTAAAATTGATAGGATCCTTAGCAACACTTAAAGTAGAAGGTCCCATTATAATAGCATATATCGATCCAGCCATAAGTCCTAGTATAAAGTATATGGTAGCACTTCGATACTTATCTAAACATTTTTTAACAAGTTTTATTATAAGAACAATTCCAGTCATAAGACCTAAAAGAAAAACAATTAAAACTGGTAATGAACTAAAGTCTAAACCTATTAATTTTCTAACTGAAGTAATTACTGGAACATATAAACCAAATATAAGTAACATAGTTGAACCAGAAATTCCAGGCAATACCATAGCACTAATAGCACACATTGCAGCAATAAACACTTGTATAATTAGTACTAAATTAAGATGTGATACATCAATACCATTACTATTTATTTTAGTGTTCAGTATTGTAATAAAAACTACTAATAAGATACCTAAAATTGAAAAAACTACATTTTTATATTTTCCTTTTAAACTATCTTTTTCAATTTTTATAATATAAGGAATTGAAAATATAATAAATCCAATAAATAATGAACTAACTACATATATTTTCGTTTCAAAAAGTTTCGTTAAAACAATTGAAGCAAGTGCCATGCCTATGACCCATCCTATACCAAGTTTAAGTAGGAATTTTATAGAATTAGTTTTTTCTTTTTTATCACCATAAATAAGTCCATTCAAACTACTTATAAATTTATCATAAAAACCTAATATAAAAGCAATAGTTCCTCCACTAACTCCAGGAACACTATCTGCTAGAGCCATAAAAAAACCTCTTATACCATTAATAATATAACTCATAAATCCTCCTCTTGTCATAATAATACCATAAAACAGAGTTTTAAAACAGCCTTATAATTACTTTTTTAAATAATTGACTATAAAATAAAAAAATGATAAATAATATCATTTTTTATCTATTAATTCAATTTTTACTTTTTTAGTTTTCCCATCTCTATCTATTAACATGGTTACTTTATCTTTTGCTTTATACCTATATAGTTCATATCTTAAATAAGCAATATTACTAACTTTTTCACCATTAAATTCAATTATAACATCTCCTCTTTGCAACTTATTATAGCATGAACCAGTAGAAACAACAGAATTAATAACTACACCAGTACCAATATCACTAGGTATACGCATATTATAACGATTCAAAGTTTCAGTATCTGAAGCATTTATAACAAATATACCTAAATATGGTCTAGTAGTTTCACTACCCTTTTCATATGAACGTAAATGAGCTTTAATATCTTCAACAGATATTGCAAATCCCATACCTTCAATTTCATCCTTCACAAGTTTCATTGAAATCATTCCAATAACTTGACCTTTTTGATTACATAAAGGACCACCACTATTACCAGAATTAATCGCAGTATCTGTTTGTAACAACTTCATAACATAATCTTTATTAGTATTCTCATCATAAACAGATACTAATCTATTCTTTCCAGATAGAATTCCTCTAGTAACTGTCCCACGATATTGCTTATTAAGTGGGCTACCTACAGTAAATACTGTTGATCCAATAGGAGTTTTTTTACTAGAACCAAATTTAACAACTTGAGTTACATATTTTGAATCTATTCTTAAAACTGCTATATCTAGATATTCATCTCCTCCAACAAAAGTAGCATGAACAGTTTCATCACTAGCTAAAGTCACTTTAAGTAAATTACTAGAACTAACTACATGGTAATTAGTAAGAATATAAGCACTACTTTTAGTTTTCTTATAAATAAATCCTGTTCCTGCAGTATATAACTTATTATTACGATAGTTTTCTATATAAACTACAGCATTATATACTTTACTTACCCCTGAACTAACTCCTACAACATTGCTACTACTACTTGAACCATTAATAACATCACTATCAGCATTTCTAGAAGGGATTAAATCCTTTATAGAAAAGAACAAAACTATAGCAACAAATATTATTAAAATAATTGTTAATATTCTTTTAAATTTATCCCTATCAGTAGCATAAGATTTAGCTCTTGAAGAAAAATCTTCATGATGAACTCTTTCATTAGATGGTTTAGTCACATGCTTTTCTTCTTTTACTGTAACATCAGCATCGCCAACCGTTTTAACAGGTTTTTCTTTTTTTGCTATTGCTGTACCTTCTTTTATAGACTTCACTCTTCTTACTTTTTTGCTATCATCAACATCAATTATTTGATCATCGCTTATTCTCATCTAAAACAGCTCCTTTTTACCAATGGTTGTAAGTTCTTTCCAATTTCCAGGGAATCCCATTCTATCTAAGATCTTGCTCACTGGTATAGTCTTCAAATTATAATCCAAATTATTAATATTGTCTTCAATCTCTAAAGCTAAGTCTTGAAATTCACACTCTTTTAGAACACATTTAAATATAATAAATAATGCGAATAAATCATTTTTACCATAAATATATTCATTATCCATCATAGGTATTTTAAGTTTTCTATGATATTTAGTATCATTTATATACTTTTGAGTCTTATTCTCATATACAATATCCTCATGAGCACATAAATTCCTATAATTTGATAACATACTAAGGTAAACTTGAAAAGAATTTAAATCCAATCCATAAAGTTCAATAATATCGTATTGATCTTCTTTCTTTAATACTGAAAAAAGTTCTACTACAATACCAAAAGACAATACTTTAACTAGTACCCATAGTGGAATATATCCATAATTATCAACATAATGCTTAGTAGCAGAGTGTTGCATAGCATTATTTTTGATTTGTCTTTTCATCTTACCAATTAAATCATTAATTTGTCTTTTATTTTCATATGTATTATTAAAATTCGAAGCATTTAAATACTCTTTCTCTTTATAACCATACTTTTTAGACAACTGATAAGAAATTATAGACTTAAGATTATTCTCTACAATCAATATATTTTTAAACAAAATATTACGTAAGCGTCTATCAAACAAAAATAAACTATATTGTTCCTCAAAAGTAGTCCCTTTAATATACTTTTTTACATCTTTAAACTTCATAAAAGGATGACGATAACCATTGATAAAGAAATAGTTTTCTCTTAATAGAACTTCTTTAGCAAATTCTCTGTTTCCAATAACTAAGCCCTTGTTTTCCATTATATTGAGTTGTTCTTCTAAGTTCTTAAAAGTTTTCCTAGCCATCCCTAATCACCCTAATAAGATTATAACATAAACTATTTAGTTTTACAGCTAAAATATTAAAAATATTGAGAATTACTTCTTAAAAATGTAAAACCAACTCACTTTATAAAGCCAAATAATGTCATATTTCAAAAAAACACAATAAAAAAAGATATCAGATAGTACTAATATCTTAAAAAAGTTTGTCCTCTTTAAACATCTATTTAGTCTTAGATCTTTGCTTATCAGAATTATTCACAATTTTATTATTCATAACATAATTTGAAACAGCTTTAAAGTTATCATCATAAGGATAAACTTGTTGACCAAACTTAAGCCACATATTAGACCAAGAATAGCCATCATCAAGTAGTTTTCTTACCTTTTCATTTTCAGTTATACTATTATCATTTTGATTATCTAAATCAACACAACCTTCTTCATCATATAACTTACATTGTATATCACACTCTAACTTATCACATTGATAAGCAAATATAGCTTCAGGAGTCTTTCTTTCATCAAATTCAAGAAATAATTCTTCTATTTGATCTCCATCTAATAACCCATTTAATACTTTATGCACAGCTTCGTGCTCGATCTTCTCTTTTTCCTCTTCTGATATTTGAAATTGCGTTATATCACCGATTAAAGTTTCACCAAGTTCGTGGACAGCAAGCATAAATACCACTTTCATTATATCTACATCATACTGATACTCTGATTTCATAGCGATTGCAAACATTTGAACTCCAAAAATATGCTCAGCAACACTTTCAATTCGATCTCTTTGAACATTCCAATCAGTCCAACCTGTTCTAATCATATTTTTTAATTTATTACATAATACATAATAATTGATTACATTTTCCTCTTTTGACACCAAAACCACCTCAACTAATTATATATTATATCACAAAAAGATAAACCACAGTATGGTTTATCTTTATATTAAGCAATTAAATGGTTTTTTAATGTAAATAGTTATTTGCAGGGGAAGATACTCCGAAATAATCACCTTTATTAGTATCATATATAGCCTTCAAATGAATACCATGAACAACATCTAATTCATCACCAGGCTGATAAATTTTATTATTAGATGTATTATACCAACCTTTAAAAGCTATCTTGCTTGATTTTGGAACAATATATTTACTGCCCTCTTTTTGTAAAAATGTTCCTTTGTTTGCATCTGTAACATCATCTTCACTAGTTGTTACCATCCAATATCTATCGTTATTTATTGTTATTGGATTAACAACCATTCTTGGATTAATAATTAAACTAGTTATATAGTACTTGAACAAATCCAAAGTTACCATATTATTATTTATTAAATATCCAGCCTCTCTAACTCTAAATCCTTCATACAAATAATATGGAAGAACATCTTTAAAGTAAGAATAATCTAACAAGTTACTTTCATCCTCCAAAGCTTTTGCTTTTGATTCAGGCCACTTAGCATTATCATCAAATCCATATAAATTAGATATCATAAGATTTCTATCAGTAGTTAAAACATCGTTTGCAAATACATTGTAATATGTGGTAGAACCTACAAAGTAATAATTAACTTCCTTTTTAATATATTCTATTTTCTTTATAGTAGAACTAACTAATTTATTATTCTTAAGTTTTGCAATATGAATACCTTCTTTAAAATTGTTATCACTTATTATGTTAATAAATGTATTTTTATCCATATCATATATAGAATGATTACCTACAAAATTTATATATGAGTTATCAGTAAAAGTTACTTTAGTTATAAATTTTGCTGATTGTTTCTTTTCAAGCCATAGTGGATATTCATAAGTTAATTCTCCAGTATCATAGTTCCATACTGCAAGCAAATCATCATAACCAATATCTTCAACATTTTTATACGAACCATTCGCTAACAATATCTTAGTCCCTTCTGCTAAACATGTTCCTGAACCACTAGCTTCAATTCTGATATCACCTTTTATGTGATAAAGATTTAATCTACCATTATTAGCAGTATATGAATAAGCTGTTGCAGAAGACGAACCACTTGATAAGTTTGAAGTAGTACCATTAGGATATGTTATTGTTGCAGTAGAAATAGCTTCTGGTGCATTATAATTGTTACCAGCTCCTGATAAAGTAATATTAGTAATACTAGTATCATATGTAGTGTTAATAGTATATGTTCTAGTATTTCCATTTGTTGAAACAGTTCCTTGGTTTGAAGTTGCATTTGTTAATACTAAAGTAACCGTATAATTCTGCCATTTATATATTTCATTGCTTGTCCTCATACAATTACCAGAAGTTGTTGTACAAGATGCTATGTCACTAGCAGAAGCTTTATTTTGTGATTGATCTTCACCATATACTTTGAAGTAATAATAAGCATTATCAGTTGGAACAGTAACTGTTTGAGTTACTTGAGTATTATTTGCTGCGCCATTTACAGTTATAGTATCATATAATGATCCATTACCCGAAGCATTAGAAGTATAAATTTCTACATAGAATTTAGAAATAGTATTATCATCGCTACCACGCCAACTAAGTGTTATCTCTTTATTCGTACTAGTTTGTGTAGCAGTTAAATTACTTATAACTGGAGGGGTATTATCAGTAAGTGTTGGATCAATATCAACTGCTAAAGTAACAGTTCCTATATTAATAGTATCATCACCAGATTCTATATTAATACCTAAATCATATGGGGATTCTATAAAGTTATTACCATTTAAATTCTTAATATAAAAATCATATGTATCGCTTGTATTAGCCGCAATATTCATAGATGAAATAGCATTACCACTTGAGTTTACTACTCTAAATTTACTATCATCGATTGTAAAAGTGAAAGTTTTAGCTGTATCGTATGTATTACCTATCGTAGCAGTAAAATGTGCGATATTAGATCCTGTTACGTCACCTTGAGTACTACCAGATATTGAACCAGTAACTGCACCATTTTCAAAGGTTTCAACACTTGATTCACCTTCAACACCCCATGTTCCTTGTTCTTGTGGCACAACATTAATTGTTAAATAATATGTTTCAGAAGTTTTTGGAGCTATAGTAGTGTTTAATATCGGATCACCATTTACATCAGTTATATTATAGGTAACATTAGGAACATTACCACTACCTACAATATGAGGTGTGAAATTAGTAGCCAATACTTTTTGTTCATGAACAGAATCGTTTTCTATGACAATCGCATATTTTATATAAAAATCTTGATCATGATTCGATTGATCAACAGTAACTCCTAAGTCAAATGTTATACTTTGACCATCATTCGATATCTGAGGATTGCTGTTTTCAGTAATATTAGAAACGCTATGTCGCGTAATCGATTTAATTTCTACAATACCATCTTGGAGCATTGTAATAGTGACATTCGAAGTAACATTTGTTAATGTCAATATATGATTAGTCGTATTATAACTATCAGCTGCCCCAGAAACCGTTAACATTTCAGGAATACCAGTAGTACTATTAAAACCAATGGTACCACCACTAGGTCCAATTTTTGTTGTAAGCCCAGAAGTATCACCAGGAAAATCCACATATGTTACAGAATAATACCTAGTAATTGTAACATTACCAGTAGCATTAGATAAGTTTAAAGTAGGACTTGAATAATTACCTGTAGCATTGCTAACTAAAACATCAAAAGGTATTCCAGTAGTACTAGTAAAAGTAATATTTTTTGAGTCATCGGCTAAAATAGTCGAAGGTAATCCAGTAGTACTAGAAAAACCAACATATGTGATTGAAAATACTTCTTTAAAATCAAAAATCATATTTGCATTATAAGTAATATTACTACTATTATATCCACCATTTGCATAACCAATAGTAATATGTAATGTTGTAACAGAACCTAATTTACATAGAGAACTATTATTATCATCACATAAAGTATCTTTTAAATTATAATTTGAAATAGAATAAGTTAAATTGCTAGGCAATCCACTTATAGAAGCAAGACCCATTTCTATATTACCCATATTTTTTATAGTAATGTCATATGTAATGGTTGAATTTTGACTAGGTAATGTAAAACTTGCATTAATTCTATCAACATTATAATCTTCCCAATTTGAATAAGCAGAATATGAACCAGATGCTGCTGCTATATCAGTAACTCTTAAGTCCTTTTGAACTCTTACAGTAGCACTTGCGCTTATACTTAAATCAGATGATAAAGCAGAAAAACCAATAGTTAAAAATAAAATACACACAGCTAAAAAAGACATAAAAATAATAGATTTATTGCTTACTTTTTTATATCTTTTTTTAAAGTTTTTCATCCTTAGCTTCACCACCTTAAACGATAGTACCCTATACTAAAATAATTATAGCATATAAAAACATTTAATAAAAGAAAAAAATTGATATATAAAGAATTATTATCGATCAATTACTTATAAAATAAGTTTTAATAATCTCACGCCTCAAA
>CAZKTT010000023.1:0-8028 GCA_964555755.1 uncultured Mycoplasma sp. | reverse complement strand
TTATTGATAAAAATTATGGTAAAGAATATGTTGGTTATGTAAAAACAAGTAAAAGCAAGGAAAATGTTCAAGATGCTCATGAAGCTATTAGACCTACTAATATAAATAATACACCTGAAAAAATGAAAGAGTATTTATCAAATGATGAATATAAGTTGTATAAAATGATCTATACTAGAGCACTTGCTTCAATGATGAAAGATGCAAAAGCGTTAACTACTACTGTTATTCTTGATAATAATGACTATAAGTTTAAAGCTACTGGTAGTGTTATTACTTTTGATGGATATTTAAAAATATATAAAGAATATGAAAGTAGTGAAGATGTTATTTTACCTGATTTAAGTGATTCATTAAACAAACAAATTACTAGTAAAGATATAGTTTCTGAACAACACTTTACTAAACCTAAACCAAGATATACAGAAGCAAAACTTATTAAAGAATTAGAAGAACTTGGAATAGGTAGACCATCTACTTACGTTAAGATAATTGACACTTTAAAAGAAAGAGGGTATGTGTCATATACTGATAAGAAGTTTTATCCTACTGAGATTGGAATTACAACAACAGATAAATTACAAGAATTCTTTTCTGATATTATTAATGTTGATTACACTAGTAATATGGAATCAGACTTAGATAAAATAGCAGATGGTGAGAAAGTTTGGAATGAAGTTTTAGTAGAATTTTATTCACCTTTTGAAACTTTAGTTGATAAGGCATTTAAAAATATGGAAAAGGAAGGACCAGAAGAAACTGGTGAAATGTGTCCAGTATGTGGTAAGCCTCTTGTTATAAGAAAAGGTAAATATGGTGAATTTGTGGCATGTTCTAATTATCCTGAGTGTAAATATGTAAAAAAAGAAGAAAAGAAATTAATAGAAATATGTAAATGCCCAAATTGTGATGGAATGATTGTTGAAAGAAAAACGCGTAAGGGTAAAATTTTCTATGGATGTAATAACTTTCCAAAATGTAAAACAGCATATTGGGATAAGCCTATAAATAAAACATGTCCTAAGTGTTCTAATATGCTTTTAGAAAAAAACAATAAGATAATTTGTTCAAATTGTGATTATAGTGAGTCAAAAGTTTAACTTTTTACTTTTTTTATTTAAAAATATCTTGAAATAGATGCAAATTTAATATATAATTTTTATAGAATAAGAAGGTGTTTATATGTTAGGAAAAATAACTGAAATAATTGGAGATAGAATTAGGATAAAACCTGCGATTGATATAAAGGTTCAGCCTAGTTTATCTAATTTACATGTTATCTTTGAAGATGATAATAGAAAAGTAGTAGGAGAAATATCAGATATTTCTGAAGATTATATGGATATTATAGTAATTGGAGAAATTGTTGCTAATATCTATTTTCCTGGTGTAACAAAAAAACCTAGTTTTAAAACACAACCAAGAATTATTAATATGGATGAACTTGTGTTAATACTAGGACCAAATATTAAGAGTTTTGATACATTCTACTTAGGAGAATCTACTATATATAGTAATTATGCTATTAATGTTAATTTAAATAATTTCTTTTCTAATCATTTTGCTATTATTGGTAACTCTGGTTCAGGTAAGAGTTGTGCCACTGCTACAATAATGCAAAACATATTTTATTCAGATAATATTCCAGTTAATTCTAATATATTTGTATTTGATGCTTTCGGTGAATATAACAATGCTTTTTCTGGATTAAATCAAGTTAGTCCTAATCTTAGATATAAAAATATAACTACTAATCCATATGCAAATGATGGAGAACAACTTAGAATACCACTTTGGATTTTAGGTACTGAAGGTATTGCAATGCTTTTAGATGTTACAGAACCTAATCAATTACCTATTATTGAAAAAACTTTGAATTTAATACCAATTTTATCTCGTAATGATGAAAGCGTATTAGCTTATAAAAATAATATAATTGCTAGATGTTTAAGAGATGTAATTTTAACAGGAAAAAGTGCCGCTCATATACGAAATCAAATTACTTCAATTCTTACGTATTACAATACTAGAGATTTGAATCTTGATTTAAAAATTGTTGAACCAGGTTATATTAGAACTTTAAAACAATGTTTATATGTAGATGGTAATGATAGCATGCAAGCTATTGAAAAAGTAGTGGAAGCTGTTTCTAAATTTATTACTGATGATTTAGATTTAAGACATGCTGAACCTGTTGCATTTACACTTGAAGAATTCAATAAAGCACTTAGTTTTGCTCTTATTTCTGAAGGTATATTAAAAAGTGATAAAGTTTATGATTATGCAAACATTTTAGCAGTTAGAGCTAATGCTTTATTAGAAGGTCCTTATAGTACATATTTTGATTGTAGAGAATATATGACTGAAGAAGAATATATTAATAGACTTATGTACACTAGTGATGGACGTAAGGCTCAAATAGTAAACTTTAATATAAATTATATTGATGATCGTTTTGCTAAAGTATTAGTTAAGATATTATCTAAATCAATATTTAATATTAATGTTAACGCTGTTCATCGTGCTAGTAGAGCATTTCATATTTTGATTGAAGAAGCTCACAGATATGTTCAAAATGATAGAGATACTGAATTATTTGGATTTAATATTTTTGATAGAATTGCTAAAGAAGGAAGAAAGTATGGAGTTCTGCTTGGACTTATTACTCAAAGGCCATCAGAACTTAGTGAAACTACAATGAGTCAATGTTCTAATTTCTTAATATTTAGAACAATGCATGCTCGTGATGTTAAGTATCTGGAAACAATGATTCCAAATGCTTCTGAGGCTACTGTAAGTTTAATTAAAACATTACAACCTGGTACTTGTATGACGTTTGGTTTTGCATTTAAACTTCCAATAGCTGTTAAGCTTCAAATGCCAAATCCTGCACCACTTTCAAATAATGCTCAAATTAGTAATATTTGGTATCAAAATAATATGAATGCTTGACAAAATATATAAAAATTGCTATTATTTAACACGTCTTGTGATTATTAAAGAAGAAGTAGTAAAAAGATCAGTAACAGTGAGTTTGGGATAGTGAGAACCAAATAACAAGAGTTTTATGAACGCGTCTTTATAGTAAGAATCGTTAATCTGCGTTAAAGATATAAGTGCATAGAAATTCTATTGATGTAAGGTGGTACCGCGGTAAATTCGTCCTTAATTAATAGAATTTTTTTAATAGGAGATGATAATATGATAGAAAAACTAGAAAATGTCATAAAAAAAGTATTTAAAGATGAAGGTTATAGTGAAGATTTAGTGCGAATTAGTCCTTCGAACAGACCTGAATTATGTGATTTTCAAGTTAATAGTGTATTCATGTTAGCAAAAGAATTAAAGAAAAGTCCTGCTTCAATTGGAGAAGAATTAGTTGATAAAATAAATAGTTTATCTGATTTTTCTGATTACTTTAAAGAAGTTACTTTTGCTATGCCTGGTTTTATTAATATAAAAATAAGTGATAAGCTTTTAGCAACATGTTTGAATGAAATAATTTCTTCTCGAACTTATGGCATAAATAAAATAAAAGATGATCTTACATGTGTTGTTGATTATGGTGGTCCTAATATTGCTAAACCATTGCATGTTGGACATTTAAGACCTGCGATTATTGGACAATCTATTTATAATATTTTAAAGGCTAAAGGATATAATACCATTGGTGATGTTCATTTAGGAGATATAGGTCTTCAAATGGGACAAGTTATTTATGGCTTAAAAGAAAAAGGATTAAAACCAGATGATATAACTATTGATGTTTTACAAGAAATTTATCCTGAAATGAGTGCATTATGTAAAAGTGATGAAGCAGTAGCAGATAAATGTAGAACTATTACTAAAGAACTTCAAGATGGTAATGAAGAATATAATAGTTATTTTAAAGTTATGTATGAAGTTTCTCTTAACGATATAAAGAGATTGTATAAATATCTTGGAGTAGATTTTGATTATTGGTATGGTGAAAGAGATAGCTATGAGTACATGGAAGACCTTATGAATTTTCTTAATTCAAAAGGTGTAGTAGAAGAAGATGATGGTGCTAAAATAATAAGAGTAGCTAGAGAAGATGACAAAAAAGAAATACCACCATTATTATTGCAAGGTAAAAGTGGTGCTTACTTATATGCTACTAGTGATGTAGCTACTATTTATCAAAGAATGCAAGATTTTAATCCTAATTATATTCTTTATGTAGTAGACAATAGACAATCTCTTCATTTTGAACAAGTATTTAGAGCATGTGAAAAATCCGGGCTTACTCCTGGTGTTCATCTAGAACATAATAAATTTGGAACAATTAATGGACCAGATGGTAAACCATTTAAAACAAGAAGTGGTGAAACATTAAGACTTGATATGTTAATTGATGATACTAAGAATTTATTCATATCTAAAAAAGAATCAAATAAAAATATGAAAGAAGAAGATATAGATAAGATAGTTAATGCTATACTAAAATTTGCTGATCTTCAAAATAATCGTGAAAGAGATTATATATTCGATATAGAGAAGTTTTCTGATGTAAATGGTAAAACAGGACCTTATATTTTATATACTGCTGTTCGTATTAAAAAACTTGTTAACAGTTTTGATATTGATGATAAGAGTATAAGTACTGTTGTTTATAACGAAAACGATAGAGATTTAAGAAAGAAGCTTTTAGAAGTTACTGCTATAGTTGATAAAGCCTGTGATGAAAGAATGCCTCATTTTATAGCAGATTATCTTTATGATTTATGTGTAGTTTGTAATACTTTTTACCAAAATAATAATATAGGTAAACTAGAGAATAAGACTAATCAAAAAGATTGGATTAATTTATTAGATTATACATATAAAGTTATAGAAAAATTACTTAGTTTACTTGTTATAGATATTCCAGATGAAATGTAAAAAAAGTTATGATTTTCATAACTTTTTTATTTTTATTTCAGTATATTTAAATATATCTTTGGCATTGTCAAAATCTTTTGCTACTTTTATTTTATATTTTATTTCTTCATTAAAATCTTTTTTTATAATATCATATTTTTCTGCTAGAGTATTAAGTAATCTTAAATCATCATAACTTGCTGTTAACTCGTAAAAATTGTATTCTACAAATATTTCGATATCACTTTCTTTTAGAGCTTCTCTTGCGGCTTTACTATAAGCTCTAATTAGACCTCCTGCACCAAGTTTAATACCTCCGAAGTATCTAATTACTACAATTAAAGTATTAACTAGTTCGTTTTTATTTATAACTTCGAGGATAGGCATTCCTGCAGTTCCTCCAGGTTCTCCATCATCAAATGATTTTTGTTTATTAATAAGTTTCCATGCATAAGTTAAATGTGTATAGTCCTTATATGTTTCTTTTAACTCATTAATTATTTCTTTTATATCATCTTCTGTTTGCACATGATAAACAAGACCAATGAATTTGGAATTTTTAATTACTATTTCTGTTTTAGCATTACTTTTAACTTGATACATAAAATCACCAATTTAATTATAAGCTTTTAGTGGTTTTTTTACAAGATAGTTAGTTTTTTAATTACTAAACTTGTGTTATAATATTTTTTGTGAGGGATATTTATGAAAGATAAGTTAAAAATTATACCTGAAAAACCAGGTTGTTATTTAATGAAAGATATTAATGGTCATATTATATATGTAGGTAAAGCTAAGAATTTAAAAAGAAGAGTTAATTCTTATTTTAATAAAATTCAAACTGGTAAGACTAAAGCTTTGGTGGATAATATAAATGATTTTGAATATATTGTCACTAATAATGAAACAGAATCGTTTATATTAGAAATAACTTTAATTAAGAAATATAATCCTAAATATAATATTCTTTTAAAGGATGATAAGACATATCCTTATATAGTTTTAACTAATGATAAATATCCTAGTTTAAAAATAGTAAGAAGTAAGAAAAGAAAAAAAATAAAAGGTAAAGTGTTTGGACCTTTTCCTAATGTTATAAGTGCTCGTAATACAGTTAATCTAATTAATAGAATGTATCCTTTGAAAAAATGCGATAAGTTAAAAAAAGATTTATGTTTGTATTATCATATTCATGAGTGTTTAGGTTATTGTAAAATAGATGTTAGTAAAGATATAATTGATCAAATGATTAATGAAATTACTAGAGTATTAAATGGTGATTATAAATTTATTACCTCTAAACTTCATAGTGAAATGGATAAGGCTAGTACTGAGTTAAACTATGAAAGAGCTTTGGAACTTAAAAATTTAATTAGTGATATAGAAAATACTGTTAGCAAACAAATAATAGTATCTAATATAAAATATAATTTTGATGTGTTTGGCGTTTATGAAAAAGATGGTTTCTTAAACGTAGCAGTTTTATTTATTAGAGATGGAGTAGTAATAGGAAGAGTAAATAAAATTATAGATAATTATATAGATTTAGAAGATACTTATATGCGATTTATAATTGATTTTTATGATAAATATCCTTTGCCTAAAAAGATTATAGTTAATGATTTTGAAGATGTTGATAAGATAGGAAATGTTTTAGAAGTACCTGTTTTAATTCCTCAGAAAGGGGATATTAAAAAGATTTTAAGAATGGCTAATATGAATGCTGAAATGATCATAAACGAAAAATTAGAAAAGATAAAAAAAGACGATAAGATAAGATTTGATTGTATTAATGAATTGAAAAATCTTTTAGGACTTTCTAAATTAGAAAGAATAGAACTTTTTGATAATTCACATTTATTTGGCACTTATTATGTTGGTGCTATGGTTGTATTTAGAGACTTTTTACCTGATAGGAATGAATATCGTAAATATAAGATAGATGCTAATACTAAAGATGATTTAAATGCTATGAAAGAAGTTGTTTATCGTAGATATTACAAGGCTTTGTTAGAAAAGAAAGAATTACCTGATCTTATAATTGTAGATGGTGGAATGCTTCAACTTAATGCAGTTCTTGAAGTAATTAATAGTTTAAAACTAGATATATGTGTTGTTGGTTTAAAAAAGAATGATAAGCATCAAACATCTAAATTAGTTTTAGCTAATAATACTGAAATTGATATTAAGAATCACAATTTATTTGTTTATTTATATAAAATGCAAGAAGAAGTGCATAGATTTGCTATTACTTATCATCGCAATATTAAAAATAAAGGAATGCTTAGAAGTATTTTAGAAGATGTTCCAGGAATCGGAGAAAAAAGAAGAAAAGAACTTTTAAAGAAGTATACAAGTATATCTAAAATAAAACAGGCTAGTGTTGAAGAACTTGCTACTTTACTTCCTTTAGAAGTTGCTGAAAATTTAAATGAGTTTTTAAATAAGGAGGAATAATGAAAACTAAAGAAAAAAGTAAAAAAACTAAATTACCAGTTTGGGCTATAGTTGTAATAATAGTGTTTGGAATAATGACTATAGCACCAATACTATTTGTGGTCGCAGCAATAGCGATTGATGGAGTTGGCACTGCAAATGTAGAAAAAGATCTTAGAGTTAATTCTATAATAAGTGCAGAATGTAATAAGGAAAATGATGCTTATATTATTACAGGTACAGTAGAGAATATAAGTGATGAAAATTATACTGGAGTTTCTATTTCATACGATTTATACGATAATGATGGAAATGTAGTAGGAGTAGCAAGCGCTAATATCGAACGAATTGGTAAAGGTGCTACATGGAAGTTTAATGCTGAATATTATACTTCTAATTGTAAAGAAGTTGCTAAGTATAAGTTTTATAAAATAGATGGATTTACGGATAGTTTTTTGCTTGATTAATTAAAAAAATCTTGAAAAAAAATATAGAAATATTATAATTATATTAGGAGGTAATAATATGGAATTAAAGGGAAGTAAAACAGAAGCTAATTTAATGGCAGCTTTTGCTGGAGAATCACAAGCTAGAAATAAATATACTTATTTTGCCAGTAAAGCTAAAAAAGATGGTTATGAACAAATTGCTGCTATTTTTGAAGAAACTGCTAATAATGAAAAAGAACATGCTAAAATGTGGTTTAAAGAA
>CAZKTT010000022.1:1674-8332 GCA_964555755.1 uncultured Mycoplasma sp. | reverse complement strand
ACATCAGGATTAATTTTATCTAAATGATCTTTTATTTTTAAATGAATATCTTTCTCAGGAATTATAACTCCATAACTATTAATATTCATATCTTTATAAAACTTTATACATCGATCCAAATACCCTTTATCGGCATCTATATGAAGTACTTTTCCAGGTAAATAAAAGTAATCATCTCTATTCAAATTTATTATGTTTTCAAGGTCTTTTGAAATTCTATCGTCATCAGAAATTAAATCAGTCATACAATCATTGCACATAACCAAATCTTCTATATTAGCATCTGCCACTAAGCGTAAATTAACTCCTTCTAAAATAGCAATATTATTATTAATTTTTTTTATTTTAAATACCATATCATTATTATATGATTTTCTAGTAACTAAATCTCCAATATTAAAAAGCATATAATCATCTCCCATTAATTATATGCTTATATTTGATATTAATTACAATGAATTAGCAATATCACAAAATACTTTTACATCTAAATTCTCTGCTCTAACAGATAAATCAAATCCATATTTTTTTAATACTTTTTCTACAACATCCAAATTATATTCCTTTAAATTATTTTTTAAAGTTTTTCTCTTATATCTGAAACTATCTCTTATGAGTTTATAAAATATATCTTCATTTTTAACTAAACACTTTTCTTTAGAAATTAATGTAATTATCATGCTATCAACATTTGGTTTAGGATAAAAAGAATTTCTACTAACAATAAAATTCTTTCTAATCTCATAATTATAGTTCAAATAAACCGTAATAGATCCGTAATTTTTTGTTCCGACCTTAGCAGAAAATCTTTCTCCAACCTCTTTTTGAACCATTAACCTCATTAAATTAAATTTTATATTACTATTAGTAAGTTTTTCTATAATCGGAGTAGTTATATAATAAGGTAAATTAGCTATAATATAAATATTAGAATAATCTCCTATATCAGCAGAAATATCTCTTTTTAAAAAGTCGTCAAAAATTATTGAAAAATTAGAATAATCGCTTAAATTAGAAAAGAGTTCTTCTTTTACTTCTTCATCTATCTCATAACCTAAAACATAATCAAATTTCTCACACAATTTAGATGTTAAACGCCCATCACCACATCCTATTTCTATAGCTAAAGCATCTGGAAGAATATCGATATCCTCTACTATCTTGGAAACAATATTTTTATCCACTAAAAAGTTTTGACCATATTTCTTTTTAAATTTAAAATCACTCATAAAAGTCACCAACTAAAGTTTAACAAAAAAAATAAAAAAAAGCTATAAAAAAAAGAACTCTAAGTTCTTTTAAATACTAATCTATCACTTTTCTTCAATCTTCTTCTTTTTATCAATAAATCCACATATAAGTAAGATTACGTTTGCTACAAATAAAAGATAAAGCATAGCTAAAGCAAATGATAAATTATCTGAAAAATAAGCAGGATTAAAATTAATTTCGTATCTTTCAAACAAAATCATATTTTTATCAAACATTGCTCTAAGAGAAAATATTATAATAACAGCTAATGAAAAGAAAGAACAAAAATTAAATAATAAATCATTTTTAACCTTTTGATTACGGGATAACAAACCAACACAAAATGAGATAAACAATAAAGCAAATGGTATAAATACCGGTATTGCATCAGTTAAAGGTTTTTCAAGTCGGCCATAAGTCTTTAATATTCCCATAAACACTAAAATAAAAGCTCCAACCAATAAAACATATTTTAAAAAACCAAATATCCTACATAATAACTCACTCATTATTCATTACCTCCATATTCTAATACATACCAATCAGCTATATCATCCAAAATAGAAGCAACCAAATAGTAATCATTAAGAGTTAAACCAAACTCTTTACCAAGTTTATTATAAATAGTAACTTTAGTGATATTAGTAGTAAAACTATAACTACTATTACCTAAAGAAGAAGCAACTAAATAATAACTATTATCTAATACAATATTTCTTTTTTGCTCAATAACTTTATCCGTTTTTGAAAAACTGTTTTGTACATCATGTGCTTTAGCCATTACTTTAATATTGTAAGCAATAGAGAACATACACTTATCATTAATATCTTGTAATATTTCATCATTAGCATGGTAAACATCTATTGCTTTAATTGAATTCATACTAGCAAACTTAGAAAACGAAGATTTGTTAAGTGAATCAATACAACTTTTATAGTAATCATGAATTGGTTTAGCAGTTTGCTCAAGTCTATCACTATTATAATTAACTTTTTCCATTTTTTTATCAACAGACTTTAACAACTTTTTGTATTCAATATATTTACCATTTTTATTTAAGTCAATAGGATAAGAATATGTAACATCCTTATAATGATAAACATTAATTACGAATAAAAACGATGTTAAAACTAAACATATAATTAGAATAGCTTTAGCTAAAAAAGATAAAAATTCTAAAATAAATTCTTTCATAGTCCCTCCTACAATGTTACATCAATTTTAAAACTAAATAATTTATTACTGTCAATTTTTGAAGACCATAATTTTAAAGTGTAATTTTCAACAGAATTAGATTTTATTTTACTAGAATATAAATTATATATATCAATATCAGTTAAGTTACCTTCTTTTACTACTTTATTGTTCTTAATAAATTTATACGATATATTTTTCATATTAACTGAATCCAAATTAAAATTAGGATTAACTAAATTAATACTATAATCTAAATTCCTACTATTACTATTTTTCAATCTAAAATTATAAGTATATGCTTTTTTATAACTATTATGCTTAGAAAAATCTATTTCACTTGCCCCATAATAATTGTTAGACTGGATTACATTTAAAACATAATCCTTATCTGCTCCTTCTTTACCGATAAATCTATGATGTGAACCAAAAAAATTAAACAGTAGAGATAAAACAGAAAAACCTAAAATCAAAAACAATAAAACATAAAGAACAATTCGATTAAATTTTCCTAATCCAGTATTAACATATATTATATCGTTTTGATGTTTTTTGGAAACTAAACTAGTTTCAGGTACTTCTTCCTCAAACATTAAATCCTTAACATCGCCTTCATAATTAACACTATTCTTCTTCATCGCTTTCAACTACCTTCTTTAATTTTTTTCTTGCTTCAAGAGATTCTTCACTTTTTAAAGTTTCAGAAATCTTTTTAGATGTTTTAATACCAGTAGCTACTAAAACAAATTTTAAAATATCATATATGATAATTCCAAGTGCTGGTAAAAGAACTGCCACTATCCAACCGGTCTTAGTAATCAACAATTGTTGAATATAACAAGATTTAGGAATTTACTTAAAAACTCTACCATAAACACTATCACCAGGTATCGTTTCTCTATCAGGAGTATTATTATTATCACCTTTTGTCTTGTACGAATATTCATTATTAAGTTTATAAACTTCTGTAACACGGTGTGTAACAACAATGCCTCCATTCATTTCTGAATTAAAAGTTATAACATCACCTTGATTATATCTATTATTGTCATTTTTATAAGTGATAACAATATCCCCAGCTTTTATAGTAGGATACATACTTTGAGTAAGTATAGTATAGAAATTTATATGAACATCGCCAAGTTCATCATGGCTAGCAAGGAATTTTATCCTGATAATATAACCAACGATTAAAAGAGCAATTATTATCAAAACAATAAACATTGCTGTAGAAATTATTTTTAATATTCTATGCATTATATTTTTCATATAATTTCCCCTTTTTATTCATAATAGCCATTAATAACTATCTTACAACCGAACTTACGCGAAACTTCAGTTAAATTCGCATCAGAAGATAACCACATTCTAAAAACATAATTAGCACTATGATTACCACTTACAGTCTTTTTATATAAAACTCTTCCATTTGTTTGAAATTTACTCTTAGGTAAAGCAGAGAAATTAGAAATTGCATTTTCATTAATACTAACAGCATGATCATCTTCAGTTAAATAAACTCTAACATCTTTTTGAGGTAAAGTATTATTTAACGTAGGTACTGCAGTAATTTCATAAGTTGTATCTCCTTCTTTCTTGTTTACATAAGTAATAGATACAGTAAAATCAAAATATTGTTTATTACCAGTATAATTCATACCTACTGCATCAGGAGTAGGATAAACATTATGCATGCTTATATAATTTGAACCAGAATCATAAGAAAATAATATCATACCAGGATCAATAGGTTTTGGTTTTTCTTCCTCTTCTTGATGTTTTTTATCATCATCTTTTTCTTTATTTTCATCTTCGTTTTGATCTTTACGTTGATCTTGAGAATCAGTTGGAGTAGTTTTATCTTTATCACCACCACTAGGAGTAGTGTTTTGATCATCAATCAAACTTTCATCTACATCAATCTTTACACTAAACTTTTCTTGTCCTATTTCTCTAACTAGATAATTGTTGTAGCCACCAAAGAAAGAGCAACATACAAGAAATAGTAATGACAACAAAAAAATTAATAACAGTATAAAAAACAATCTGTCTTGATCAGATTCTTCTACAGTTAATATTTCATCTGCGACTTGATCAGCGACTTCTTTATCCTGAGTAGAAAAATTTTGATTCAAATTATCCATAACATCACCTATTATACTTATAATTATATATTACCACATAAAACATAATTTTAAAAGAAAAATAAACTTTTTTTTGCATGTTTACAAAAAAAAAAGAATCTTTTTTACAAGATTCTAATTTATTAAGATGTTCTTTGAACTGCAGCTATCTTAATCTTAAATTTATAAGTTTCAGAAGCAGTTTGTTTCTTATGAAGTTTATCACCATTTTGTTGAGTTATAGCAGCGTTACCTTCATTATCAGTAGTTGAATTAGTTGTATCAACAGGCAAATCATAAGCATCAGATACCCAAGTTTTAACTTGATATTGATCTGAAGATAAATTTGCAGTTGATGAAGTAATAGTACCGCTATCTATAAAGTAACTAGGAATTAATTTAGCATTACTTGCATCAGTTAAAGTTCCTTGGCTACTAGCTAATGATGCAATAGTTACACCGCTATTTGCAGTACCAACTATTACTGAAGATCCTTTAGTAACTTGAACCTTAACATATTGAGAAGTTAAAGTAGTTCCTTCAACTATATCAGATAAACCTACTTCATAATCAATAGTCATTGCAGAACCAGTGTTCCAATTACCAACAACAGTAAATGTTGCAGTATTTTCAGTATCTGCAATACCACTTGCATCATCCATAGGATATTTATTATCTATTTGAAAATCATTAGCACTAGAGTTGTCAAAATCCAAACTTATAGATCCTGTCGTAATGACATTTGTTTGTGATCCTGTACCAGTAAAAGAATACATAGCGAATGACACTCCAACTACTGCAATAACTAAAACCAAAATTCCGATAATCGATAAAATTAAAGTTCTTTTTTTATTTTCTTCCATAATTTTCTCCTTTCATATATTTGAATTTTAAGTTACTAACTAATTGGAGTAACTTGTGAATCAACGTTTACTGTAGCGCTGTATGTAGCAGATTCTCCTCCATTAATAGTTGATAAATCTGTTCCAATGTCCACCCACATTCTTAACGTATAATTATGAACTTTTGCAGCTTCACTTTCAGCAACAAACACATCATTTGCTGATAAAAGTTCAAATGATCCACTACGAGTTCCTGAATTAATAGCAGTTAAATTACTTACTAATTTAGCATTTGAACCAAAACTAGTAATAGTATTGCCATTTTCAGTTAGCCAAACTTTAACATTACCATTAGGTAAAGTATTGTTTGTTGTATCAGGTGTAAGACTGATTGTATAAGGCACAGTCAATGCATTAGTAGCTTGAGTAGTTACCGTAAAATTAAACACTTTTCCAGTTCCTGTTAAAGCTTTTCCGTCAGTATCACTTATTGGTAATGCATTAGCTATATTAATAGAAGACGAAGATTCTAAATAACTAACCATTACTGTACCAGTATCAACTTCATTGTAATCAGATGTTTTAGTAGTAGTATAAACCGCAAACGAAATTCCAACTACTGCAACTACTAGGATTGCAACACCTAAAATTGACAACAGCATCTTTTTTTGACTATCTTCTCTGTTTTCCATACATATCCTCCTTTACTATAATCATAGTATCATTATTAAACGTAAAAATCAATATTTTTTTTGTCATTTTTACACTTTTTTTAACTATTTTTTTATATCAAAAACACTTTTTGCATTTAATGTAGTTTTTTCTGCCACTTCGTCATAAGATAAATCAAATATTTTAGTAAGATATTCGCAAATATATTTAATATTTGCAGGTTCATTCTTTTTTCCCCTAAAAGGTGATAAATAAGGAGAATCTGTCTCTAAAACGATATTATCAATGCCTATTTTTTTGACCACTTCTTTTAAATTGCTATTCTTAAAAGTGACCACACCACCTATACCCAAATAATAACCTAAATTTATATATTTTTTTGCCACTTCCAACGAACCAGAAAAGCAATGAATTATACCTTTCAAATCATACTCCTTTAAAATATTATATGTATCCAAAAAAGCGTCTCTAGTATGAATAACAACAGGCAAATTATAGTTCTTTGCTATATCTAATTGTCTTTTAAACATCAATATTTGCTTATCTTTATTTTCTTTTCCATAGTGATAATCAAG
>CAZKTT010000022.1:0-1574 GCA_964555755.1 uncultured Mycoplasma sp. | reverse complement strand
TTTTAAACATCAATATTTGCTTATCTTTATTTTCTTTTCCATAGTGATAATCAAGACCTATTTCACCTATACCCAAAACCTTATTATTCTTTGAAATAAGATCTTCCAACATTTTAAAATCATCTTCTTTAACTTGTTCACAAAAACTAGGATGAAAACCACAAGTTAAAAAAACGTTATTATATTTTTCAGAAAGTTTGATATTTTTTAAATTATCATTCAAATCACTACCTGAAACAATAAGATAATTAACATCACTTTTTAATGATCGTTGGATAACCTCATCTATATCAAAATCCTCATCAACTAAATGCAAATGCGTATCAATAAGCATTTTATCACCTCAACTAAATTATATAATAAAACACAAAAAAAAGATACTTGCGTATCTAATACAACTCATATTTTCGCATAAACCAAAATACCGCAACAAAAAATAATATATCGAGCAAATTTGGCGAAAAAATTATCATCGTTAAAAACAATACTACTAAAAGCGCATCAACTACAAAATTTATATTAGTAAGCACTTTGAAAGCTCCTTTCTCTATTCTTTTTAACTACAAATCAATTATAATTATTAAAAAGACCCATTATCAATAAAAAAAGAGTGTTTTATTTTAATTTACACTCTTTTTTACTATCTTCTTTCAAATAAAACCTCTTGTTTATTAACTGAAAATGAAACTTTCTTATCTAAATCTGAAAATGAAACATCAGAAATTCCTAGTTGCTTAAATATTTTTTCACTAGTTTCAGGTATAAATGGTTGAAGTAAGATTGAACAAATTCTAACAGATTCCAACAAATTATATAAGACTTTTTCTAATCTTTCAGTATTACCTTCTTTGTATAAAATCCAAGGCGTTGTTTCATCAACATACTTATTACTTCTTCTTAAAACATCAAATATATCTGCTAAAGCTGCTCCAACTTCATAAGTTTCCATCTTTTTATCAACTTGTTCTTTCAAACCATTCACTAAATTTAAAAATTCTTCATCTTCTGGATAAGTGTTCTTATCACTAACTTTTCCATCAAAATACTTATTTGTCATAGCAATAGATCTATTAACCAAATTACCCAAAGTATTAGCAAGATCTGAATTCATTCTATTGATAAGAGCTTCTTCTGAAAAATTACCATCACTACCAAATGGCACTTCTCTAAGAGCAAAATATCTTACAGCATCAACTCCATATTCATTAATATATTCTCTTGGATCCTTATAATTACCTTTTGACTTGGAAATTTTACCCCATCAATAATAAGCCATCCATGTCCAAACACTTGCTTTGGTAAAGGTAAATCAAGTGCCATTAATATACAAGGCCATATAATAGCATGAAATCTCACTATTACCTTACCTACTAAATGCAAATCACAAGGCCAATACTTATTAAACTTATCACCTATATCATCTGGATAACCAAGAGAAGTAATATAATTAGTTAGTGCATCTATCCAAACATAAATAACGTGTTTTTCATCAAATGTTACAGGAATCCCCCAAGTAAAACTAGTACGTGAAACACACAAATCTTGAAGCCCTGGTTTAATAAAATTATTAATCA
>CAZKTT010000021.1:0-8468 GCA_964555755.1 uncultured Mycoplasma sp. | reverse complement strand
TACAAAATGTTGTGATTTAATACAATAGTTTTAACTTTAAATACATTATTTTTACGTAAAACTTTTCTTATTTTTTTTGATAACTGGATATTGATAATTATCACTATTTATAGTATAATTCTAGTAAGGTGGTAATTTTGATAAAGTATCCAAATAAAATAAATTTAAAACACGATTTTAAAGAGTATGGAAATCGTGGTATGACTTTGGAAAGCGAAATTAATGATTCAAATAAATATTACCTAGATAATGATATCGCTATTGTTTATAAAAAGCCTACTCCTGTTAAGGTTGTGAAACAGGTTGATTATAAAATAGTTGATGGATATTTTGAAAAACCTTCTACTACTGATTACAATGGTTTATATAAAGGTTATTATATTGATTTTGAGGCTAAAGAAACTACTAACAAAACTTCTTTCCCTCTTAGAAATATTCATAATCATCAAATAAATCATATAAGAAATATTATTAATCATAATGGAATATGTTTTTTAATTGTTAGATTTACAGTTCTTAATTATACATATTTATTATTTGGTAAAGATTTTTTAAATTTTATTGATAATACTGATAAAAAATCAATTCCATTAGATTTTTTTAAAGAAAAAGGTTTTTTAATTAAAGATAAATTAGCCCCTAGGGTAGATTATATAGAAATAATTGATAAATATGGAGGTATAAAATGAAGATGAAAAAAATTAAGGTTAAAAGAGTTAACCCTAACCATAAGAAAATACAAAATAAAGTCAATGCAATGAATAGAGTTGCTCCGAAGAAAATGAATAAAGGAATGCTTGCATTTTTAATATTTACTGTTATTGCTTTCTTTGCATTATGTTGGTATATATTTGGCATTTTAGTAGCGGCTGCCTTTACTCTTCTTTATGTGTTATTATTACTTCTTGTTAGGACTATAGATAAATATCCTCCAGGAAATAAAAAACGAAGAAGAGCAAAGAATACTTTTATGATAATATTGCTTCTTGGTATTATTGGTATTTTGGCATTTATTATTTTCTTTATATCTGTAATACTTGCTGCTCCTGATTTTGATGTTAAAAAACTTAAGAATAGTGAAACTACTCTAATATATGATAAGAATAAAAATCAAATTGCTGCTTTAGGTAATGAAAAAAGAGAAAAAATTGAATATGATGATTTACCTAATGTTTTAGTAGATGCAATTGTTGCAACAGAAGATTCTAGATTCTTCCAACATAACGGATTTGATGCTCCTAGATTTACAAAAGCTGTTATGGGACAACTTGCAGGTAGAGACGCTGGTGGTGGTTCTACATTAACAATGCAAGTTTCAAAGAATAGTTTTACTTCTACTGAAGCTAGTGGTATTAAAGGTATTATAAGAAAGTTTACTGATATATATATGGCAATCTTTAAAATAGAAAGAGCTTATACTAAAGAACAAATAATCGAATTCTATGTAAATGGACCTTTCCTTGGAAGTAATTCTTATGGAGTTGAGCAAGCTGCTCAAACATATTTTGGTAAACATGCTAGTCAACTTAATTTAGCTGAAGCTTCATTAATTGCAGGACTTTTCCAAGCTCCTACTAGTTATGATCCATATGAAAATCCTGATGCTGCAAAAGAAAGACGAGCTACTGTACTTTCATTAATGGTTAGACATGGTTATATAACTGAAGAAGAAGAGGCTATTGCTAATGCTACTGAAATAAAAGATTTATTGTTAGATACAAAATCTTCTACTGGTAATAAATATCAAGATTATATAGATTTAGTAGTTGAAGAAATAGTTAATAAAACTGGAATGGATCCTTATTTAACTCCTATGATAATTTATACTAATATGGATGCTAAGAAACAATTAGCTTTAAATAAAGTATTTAAAGGTAAAACTTATAATTGGATTAATAATACAATTCAGGGAAGTGCAGTTGCTATAGATAGTAAAACTGGTAAGATTATCGCAGTTGGTGCTGGTAGAAATAGGACTGGTGAAAGAACATTTAATTATGCTACTGATATCTCTAGACAAATAGGATCTACTGCTAAACCATTATTTGATTATGGACCTGCGATTGAATATGAATATAGGTCTACAGGACATATAATTAATGATGCTCCAATGTCATATACTGGAACTTCACAAAGAATTGTTAACTACGATGGAGCTTATCGTGGAAATATGTCAATTAGATATGCATTATCTGATTCACGTAATGTTCCTGCGGTGAAAACTTTCCAATCTGTTGAAAATGCTAAGATAAAGAAATTTGTTACTACTCTTGGTATTAAACCTGAAATTGATGTAAACGGATACATTCATGAAGCTCATGCTCTTGGAGCATTTAATGGAGCCTCTCCTCTTCAAGTTGCCGGAGCATATGCAGCATTTTCAAATGGTGGTATTTATCATGAACCTTATGCAGTAAGTAAGATAATACTTCGCGATTCTGAAGAAAAGATTGAATTTGAATCTGAAGGTGTAAAAGCAATGAGTGATGCTACTGCTTATATGGTTACTGATATTTTAAGAGATGTTCCTGGTAGAAATAATTTAAGTGGTATTACTTCAGATCAATTTGCTATGAAGACAGGTACTACTAACTATGATGCACAAACAACTGCTAGATATGGTTATTCATCAGATGCTGCTCCAGATGGATGGGTAGCGGGTTATACGCCATCAATTAGTCTTGCTATGTGGACAGGATATGTAACTAATAAAAAAGGTGTATACTTAACCATGAATCAAATGTATAATCACAAAAACAATTTGTATATTGCTTGTGCAAGAGCTATATTTAATAATAAAGGTGAAACTTGGACAAAACCTTCGAGTGTTGTAAGAGTTAAACTAGAAAAAGGAACTGAACAATTAGCTAGTGCATATACTCCAAAAAGTATGATAGTAACAGAATTGTTTAAACGTGGTACAGTACCAAAGACAACTTCATCTAATTATAATCGTTTAGATAATCCTTCTAACTTGACTCTAAAATATGCTAATGGTGTGGTAACACTTTCTTGGTCACCTGCAACTAAACCAAAAGAAATTAAAGATAACTTTGGTGCATTTGGTTACTTCGTTTTCCTAAACGGACAATCATTAGGATTTACTACTGGTACTTCATATGTTTATTCTGGTTCTAATCCATTCGGAACTTATACAGTTAGAACAGCGTTTAAAAATGTTTCTTCTAACATGAGTTCTGGTATTAGTAAAACCTTAAATCAAAATATCAAAATAACTAGTAATGTTGAATCAAGTGTTAGCTTGTCTGTTGGAGATTCTTACTCCCCTGTTTCTAAACCATTTACTGTTTTAGAAAATGGTGTAGATGTAACTAATGATGCTAGTGTATCGTATACAATAACTAAAAATGGTTCAACAGTTAGCTCAATTGATACATCACAAGCTGGAACTTATATAATTACTTATACAATAAGATACGATGGTGAATCTGATAAAGCTACTACGACAGTTAATGTCATTCAATCAGAACAATCGACTGATGATGATAGTGAAAAAGAATAATGAAAATTATTCTTTTTTATTTTGCATTTGTTTTTCTTATCCTTGAATTTAATTAACAAGTATTATATAATTATAATAGGAACAACATAAGAATAAGGAGGAGTAAATGAACGATTTAAATGATGGTAGTTTATTCGAAACTGAATTTAAAAAGAAAAAAAGAAATATAAGTACAATTGTTTTTGCTATTATTAATATTCTTTCAGCATTGTTGCTTATTTTTTCTATTTATATGATTGACGGAGTTGAAAATGTTTTAAGATATTCTGCTATGGGATTTATTTTAGTATTTAGTTTTGTTGTTAGTTTAATACTTATTAAAACTAGTAAAAAAGGCAAAACTAATAAAATAGTGGGAATAATACTCTTAATTGTTTTTTCTTTGATTAGTCTTGCTCTTTCATATTTTATATATAGAACTTATTCTTCATTAGATAATATGAATAAAGAAAAAATAACATTTACTACTGCTGTTGTTGTAAAAAGTGATAGTAAATATGAAAATATAAATGATTTAAAAGATACCACAATTGGTATAGTTGTTGATGAAACTTCTATAGATGGATATGTAATTGGATTAGAAATAATTAATGACAATAAACTAGAAGCAAATAATAAAGTAAAGGAATATGCTGACATATCTTCAATGATTAGTGATTTATATAGTAAAAAAATAGATGCAATAATAGTTAGTGAGAATTATACTAGCATGTTCAAATCAGTTGACAAATATAAGAGTATTGAAAATGAAACTAAAATAATATTTAAAAAATCTAAAACTTTTACAAAGGATCAAATAGCAAAATATACTGGTGATGAAATATTAAATCTTAATGCATCAGATGTAATTGATAAACCTTTTACAGTTTTGGTTATGGGAATAGATACTACTGGTGAAACACTAGAAAAAAATGCTACTGGTAATGGTGATTCACTAATGCTTATTACTTTTAATCCTGATACATTAAATTCTACTATTTTAAGTATTCCAAGAGATAGTTATGTTCCAATAGCATGTTTCCCAAATCAAAAAGAAAACAAAATAACTCATGCAGCATGGAATGGTGAGGGCTGTATGATAAAAACTATTGAAAACTTTACTGGAATAAATATCGATTACTATGTAAAAATTAATTTCCAAGGTGTTATAAAATTAGTTGAAGCTTTAAATGGTATTGAAGTTGATGTTCCTGTTGAATTCTGTGAATCCAACTCTAAGCGTTCTACTAGAACAGAAAACTTGATTTGCTTAAAAACTGGAAAACAAAAATTAAATGGCGAACAAGCTTTAGCTTTAGCTAGACATAGAAAAACTTTAAATACTGGCGATCTTCAAAGAGGTAAAAATCAACAATTAGTGGTTCAAGGTATTTTAAATAAAATTAAAAGTATAAGAAGTGCTAATCAATTATTAAAAATACTAGATACTATTAGTAATAGTATGGATACTAATTTTACTACTAAACAAATATTATCGTTCTATAATATTGCTAAAAAACTTCTTGCAACAAGTTCAGGAGGCAATTTGATTAACATGCAACAATTATATTTGTCTGGAGCAAGTCAAATGATTTATGATGAAGGTATGGGATTAGTTTTATCTGATTATATTGTTAACGAAGAAAGTTTAAATCAAGTTATTCAAGCTATGAAAGAAAACTTAGGATTAGCTAAACCTGAAGTCATTAAAAAGATGAGTTATAAAATATCTGCTCCTTATAAGATGAAAGTTATTGGTGAAAATGTTTTAAGTGCTACTAAAACATATGCTTTGTTACCTAGTTTTGTTGGTGAGAGTCAAAGTTATGCTGCTGGATGGTTATCTAATAATGGCGTTGCCTATAGTATAAATACCGAAGAAGTTAGTGGTGGATATTATGATGGGCAAGTAATATCTCAAAGTGCTCCAGCAGGTAAACGACTTGATTTATTGGGTGGCGGTGTTACTATTACAGTTGCTAAGGTAGTACAAAAATCTACACCTTCAAATGAAAATAGTAATACTAATAAAAAGAATACCGAACAACAAAGTGAACAAAGCAATAACACCGAACAAAATAATGAAGAACCTACTGAAACTGAAGAACCTATTGAAGAACCTGTTGAAGATATAATTGATTAAAAAAAAGGAACTATTAAGTTCCTTTTTTAAATTTCTAAAATAACTGTTATAACCATAGGTATAGATCCAGTTACTTCATTAAAGTAATGGCCTAAGTTTTCTCTTATTTTGTTTTTAATTAGTGAAAAGTCAATTTTTTTACCATTAATGCATGATTCGATAACTTCTTTAGAAATTTCTTCACTTTTTTCTATTATATCTAAATTATCTTTTACATATATAAAGCCACGTGTTAAAATTTGAGGATTTGCTATTATTTTTTTTGTCTTTTTATCAATTGTAGCACTTACGATTACTATACCATTTTTTGATAATAATTCTCTATCTTTTAATACTAGATCTCCAAGATCGTCTGATCTTTTACCATCTATTAGTAGTTCATCCGTTTCTATGTGTTCAGGATTATCTACTAATTTACCATTTTCAAATGTTACTACATCACCATTTTGTTTAAGCAATATATTTTCTGGATTTAATCCAGCTTGCTCTGCTACTGCGGCATTCATGTATTGATAACGATATTCTCCTTTTATTGGAAAATAGTATTTTGGATTCATCAAGTTAATCATTTGCATCAGATCTTCACTTGATGGATGGTGAAGAGCATGTGTTTTATAAGTATATGATATTGTATTAACATCTAATCTTGATAATTCATCAATGATTTTTGATATCTTTTTTTCGTCTCCTGGATAAACTGGTTCTGAAATAACAACTGTATCATTTGCTTTTAATGTTATATACTTATCATATTTGCTTATTATTTTCTCTAATGCTGCATAACAGTTTTCTTTATCATCTGCTATTAAGATAACTACATCCTTATCATTTATATTGGATAAGTCCCCTATCATCTTTTTATCATATTTTAAATAATTAAACTCTTCAGCATATTTAACTAAATCTCCTAGTTTTTTACCCATCAAAACTAGTTTTCTTTTTGTTTTAGCTACTTGGTCAAATATTTCTTGAATCCTATATACGTGTTCAGGAAATACGCTTATTATTACCCTATTTTCAGTTTGATTTAAAACATTCCAAGTATCTTTGGCAATTCTGTGTTTTGGACTTGTATGGCCTTCCATATAGGCATAACTAGATTCAGCCATTAAGCAAAGTACTCCTTGCTTTCCAACATAAGCTAATTTCCCAATATCAGTTTTATACGCTCCAAGCATAGATGAATCAAATACAAAATCTGTAGCATATACAATAGCACCATCATTTGTATATAAAACAAATGCTGCTGTTTCAGGTATTGAGTGTGTAACAGTTATTGGAAATATAGAAAATCCTGCAATTTCTAATTTAGAATGAGGTCTTATTTCTTTTAAATTAGTTGCTTCTATATTATACTTTTCAAGTTCATGTTTTAAGACCGTCATTGTAAATTTTGTAGCATATACTGGTAAATCAGGTAAGGTTTCTAGTATGTCAACTAAAGCTCCCATATTACCATCATGTCCGTGGGATAAAAATACCCCATTAATTTTCTTTTTATTCTCTATTAAATATTCATACTTAGGAATTATATAATCGACTCCTAACATATTAGCGCTTGGATATTTAAGACCAGCATCAAATACAAATATGTTCTCATCTACATCGACTACATACATGTTTTTCCCGTTTTCATTAAGTCCCCCTAATGCAAAAATTTTTATTTTACTCATATTTTCTCCTTTCATAATATTTTAAATAGTAAGCAACATAAGAATTATACCATATAAATGAAAAAAAATAAAGCATAAGCATCGTTGTGCATAAGAAGCGCAAATTAAAGTAATATATTTGCATACATGTTATAAATGTTATATACTCATTTTACGCCTTAAAAAACAGGAGGTAAATGAATGCTTAATTTTGTAATTTATAATTCAAATAAAGGGGCAAAATTCTATAATTTTTTAATACTCAACATATTTGGTTGCAGAACAGAAAAATTTAAAATTCATGACTATGGTGATACTAATAATACTAATTTAAAGAATAAAATATACATTTTAAGTTCTGATAATATTGAACTTATTGTGAAACTGGCTAAGAGTATACGCAATGAAAATGATTGGTATAGTCCAATAATAGTTATATCTAGTAAAATTGATACAAAAATATTAAACAAATGTAAAAAACTACTTATTTTTGATTTCCTAGATATGAATGGTAATTTTAATGATAATTTTAAATCTGCAATTAGTAAGGCGTGTTATATTATAACTGCAGATACTACAATAGACTTTATGAAACATGGAGAAATATATAAAATTCCATATAAAGATGTTTTGTTTATAGAAAAGGAGAACAATTCAAATTGTTCTATTATTTATACTAAAAGCGATGTATTTAAAGTTAATTGTACTATTAAAAGCATTGAGGAGAGATTGGATTCTCCTAGCTTTTTCAAGTCTCATAGAAGTTGTATTGTTAATCTTGATAATGTCACAAAATATAAATATGCAAAGAATGATTTATATTTTGAAGATCTAAAAACTAATTTAATTTCTAGGGAAAAGAAACAAATATTGAAAGATAGATTACTAGCTAATAAAATTGTAGATTAAAAAAAGATAAAGTTATATAACTTTATCTATATCAGGCATATCTTTGCCATACTTTCTTATATAATCATGATGTTTTTTTAATTCTTCTCTACAATATTTAGTTATTTCACTCTTCTTCTCTTTTTTTATGTTCAAATAAGAAATAGCATTTAATACTAAGTGATATCTATCTATTTCATTTTTTACTTTCATATCAAATGGTGTTGTAATAGTCCCTTCTTCTTTGTAACCATGAACATGAATATTATTGTTCTTTCTCTTA
>CAZKTT010000020.1:0-8582 GCA_964555755.1 uncultured Mycoplasma sp. | reverse complement strand
AAGCTGTTAGATGAATTAGAAACATTATAAAATTGAGCTTGTCTTTTAAAACTTTCAATGTCTCAAAATATGTTTAGGGGCGATTTAAAAAAATATAAAGGCAAGTTTGGTGTTATCGGTATAGATCGTACAACTGGCCAAAAGGGGATAGTTGTTCGTGAATTTGATATAAAAGAAATAAAAGAACCTGTTAAAGAATATATGGAAACAACAGGATTAACTAAAAAATTACCTTTTTGGACTGGTAAAAGAATTGCTTTGGCTTTTATAATAGGTTGGGGAATTGGAATACTAGTTGCAATTGCGTTAATATTATATGTCTATAACGGTATTCAATAAAAATTATTATATAGAAAATGAAAAAGCGAAAAAATATGATTTTATATCATATTTTTTTATATTTTAGTAGGCCTAGACAAAAAAAAGAAAAAAAATATACGTTTTATATTGAATTTGCAAAAAATATGGTATAATGTTATTAGATAGCATAAGGTTTTTATAAAAAAATAGGACTTGTAGTCTAGTGAATTATGATAAAGTAATTATCATCTTATGCTTGAACACAAGTAAAGGAGGTGGAAGGATGGAAAGAGATAGAAGAGCTAGAGTAATAGCAATAGTTGCACTTCTAGTAGGAGTTGTAGGATTATCATTAGGTTTCGCTGCAATTACTAATACTTTAACAATCCAATCTTCAGCAGAGGTTACAGTTGATTCTAGTAAATTCAATGTAGATTTCTCTTCACAAGCAGGAAGTGTTGTAGATGGTACTGTAACACCATCAGTAACTCCAGCTACCAATGGACCTACAGGTGCTAATGCTACTATTAGTAACGCAACTGCAGGAGCACCAACAATTACAGGGTTACATGCAACATTTACTGAACCTGGACAAAAAGTAACTTATAGTTTTTATACTAAGAATGCTGGTGAACTTGCAGCTTATTTAACTAACGTTGCATTTGCAGAAGTTACAACAGGAGCAACAAAAACTTGTACTGCTAAATCAGGTACAACTCAATCTTTAGTTACACAAGCATGTAGCGGAATAACTTTAACTTTAACTTTAGGTTCTGAATCATTTACTTCTACGACTGCAAGAAATGCATTCACAACTGCGACTGCACACGACTTAGCAGTTTCTGCATCTGAAACAGTAACAGTAGAAATTGAATATGCAAGTGGTTCTGCGCAAGCAGATGGCGACTTTGATGTTGCATTTGGTGATATTACTTTAGAATATAGTTCAGTAGCTTAATTATATATATACTTATAGGCACAAGCTGCTTATAACTTGTGCCTATAATATATTTTAACAAGATTATTTGGGAGGTAAACTAGTGAAAAGGGGATATAAAAAATTATTACTTTTTGAAATAATAATTTTCATTATTTTAATTCTAAATAGTTTTGTATGGAATATATTATCTAGTTATAAAATAAGTATATTTTTACTGGTAGTATTATTCATGTTCAAGGGTATTTTTGGTTTTGAAAAAGATAGGCACAGATACACAAAAGATATAATACTTGAAGTATTAATCTTTCTCTTAGTATTCTTTATCTTATATTACTTATCAGGAATAATAATAAGTTTCTATGAAACTGGTAATTATTACACTTTTGATGGATTAGTAAAAGTTATATTACCAATAATTATCTACATTTCATTGAGAGAGTATTTAAGATATATGTTTATGTGTAAGGCCGAAGGTAGTAAAACACTATTTTGTACAACGACTATATTGTTTATTTTACTTGATATAACAACCGCTATATACGCTAGAAATTTCAGTTCGAATTATACTACTTTTCTTTTTGTAGCCATAACCTTATTGCCAGCGATTAGCTTAAATGTCGTGTTTTCTTATTTCACAACAAGAGTGGGCTACAAACCATTGTTGATTTATTCATTAATAATAGGAACATATTTCTACTTTATACCTATTGTACCAAATCCTAATGAATATATATCATCTATTATTAATTTTATCTTACCAATAGCGCTAGGATATAGGATTTATAAAGTACTAAACAAATATACTGAAAGATCGGTGACACCAGAATATAGGAAAAGACATTTTGTCCCACTTATAGTTTCTGGCTTAGTAGTACTAGTCTTAGTATATTTTACATCCGGATATTTTCATTACTGGGCAATAGCAGTAGCAAGTGGAAGTATGCAACCTAAAATTAACAAAGGTGATGTTGCTATAGTTGAAAAGTTAGATGGCAACTTTGAATCCCTGGAGGAAGGACAAGTAATAGCATTTAAATATTCTGATGTAATAATTGTCCACAGATTAGTTAACATAATAGAAGAAAAAGGCGAATACTACTTTTACACAAAAGGTGACGCTAACAGAAATCAAGATAACTACGTAGTTAGAGAAAAAATGATAGTTGGTAAAGTTAATCATAGAATTCCATATGTTGGAATACCAACAGTTTGGGTAAATGAATTATTTTAGTAGGAGGTGAAAAAATGAAGGATAAAGAGATAAAAGAAGAAGCAAAAAAGACAAGAACAGCTGAAAAGTCAGAAGATAAGAAAACAAAAGTATCAAAAACAGCAAAAGAATCAAAAGAACAAGAACCAGAAATGTTCGAAAAAAAGACATCAGCAAAAAATTATTTAAGCTTTGAGAGTAGATTTATTATACTATCTCTAATTATCCTAGCATGCTTAATATCATCTCTACTTCTAGCAGTAAAATATTTCTCAATAGACACTACCAATCAAGTCACATATGAAGAAAAAAGTAATGTTGACTATAAAGTATATCTAAAACCAAATGACTTCTATGAAGAAGATTATTTGAAGAAAGATATGATATATGTAGCAAGCTTAATTGATAAAGTACAAGTAGATTTTAATTATATTTTTGATATCAATGAAGTAAGCAATATTCAATTTGATTATGATGTAGTTGGAAGTCTTGTTATAACTGATTTTGATGGTAAAAATACCTTTTTTGAAAAAGAATATGAATTAGCTAAAGGTACAACTTTAGAAATGACTGAGGCAAAACATCGTTCAATTAATAAAAAAGTAGATATAAAATATAATTATTATAACAACTTGGCTAACAAGTTTAGAACAAATTATGGAATTGATACTAAGAGTAATTTAATAGTTAAATTAAGAATAAATGAAAAAAACAGCAAGACAAATGATTTTAAATTAAGAAATAATAGTGAAATGTCTGTAACTATACCATTATCTGAAAAAGCAGTAGACATTAAACTGGACTACAAAGAAATAAATAGAAAGAATCAAGTATATAAAAATGTTTCAGCAGTTATCAGAAACTACTTATATTTAGCATTTAGTTTAGTTTTATTAACAGCAGCAATAATTATTTGGGTTCAATATAGAAAACTAATGCAAAAAATGACTAATAAAAAATCTGCTTATGATAATTTAATTAATAAAACAATAAAAGAATATGACAGATTAATAGTAGAAACAACATCAGCTCCGCAAACTGATAATAAAAATGTAATACGCGTAACATCATTCAATGAGCTGTTAGATGTACGAGATAACCTCAACTTGCCGATAAAATACTACGTAATAACAAATCATCAAAAATGTAATTTCTATATTAATCATGAAGATGAAGTATATTTATTAATTATTAAATCAATCGATTTAGAGGGAGATAAAAAATAAGAAATGGATTTCATTTTTATCCTCCTTTTTAGTATTTTAAAATATAACTAAATGAAAGGATGCGCTATGAAAACCAAAACATCACACAAGAAAGAATATATCAAGTATTTTGTTAGTTCCAGCGTGCTTATTGTTGTACTAATGGTACTATTTTTAAGTATATGTTATTCAGCATTCAATAGTAGTGGATTAATAAGTGACTTAACATCAACAGTGCGCATTGAAGCAAACATAAGAGTGACAGATGTAACAGTTGAAAGTGCAACAAATTCAGTTGTAGGAAATATAAATTATAATACTACAGTAAATAATAATACTTATACAGGAAAAGTACTAACAGATACAACATTTACAAACACTAATTCACAGATAACATATAAAGTGGAAGTAACAAATTTTGGTAACACAGAAATGGGGATAGCAAACATCACAGGATTACCCAACAATCTAACTTATGAATTAGACAGCAGCAACTATAATTTAGGAGAAAAAATATGTGATAGCGTTAATGCCAATCAGTGTACCCTAGGAGCAAAAAAGTATATTTATGTCACAATAAAATATAAAAGTGGAAGTGGGACTAACACTAGTACAAATTTAAACGCTAGCTTCGATTTAAACTTTAAAGAAATGCACAAAATATATTATGAAGGCAATACATTAGGTTATGTAATAGATGGAGGGAACAAAACAGTAAGTTTAGGAACAACTCCTCCAACATATATAAAAGTAACAGGAACATATACAAACTATAGTTATACAAATGGAAGTGCAACGATAAATAATGCAACTAGTGATATTCACATAACAGAAGTGCATAAAATATATATAGGAAATGTTGAACAACAAAATATGGTAGACCATAATGGGAATATAACAATTGACTTAGGAAATAATGCACCATCAAGTAGTTCTAATATAACCATAACAGGAACATATACAAATAGTTCATATACAAGTCCAAATCTAACAATAAACGGAGTAACTACTGATATCCACATCATTATATCTGCGTCATCAGTTCAATTTAATACTAAACTATTAAGTTTAACCGATAATGAAACACCCGATGCAAATGGAATATATACACCAGCATCAGGAACTGGTTGCACAAATAAACTAATTTATGATGGTACTACTGATAATAATTTAAGATTTGTTGGAGATAACCCATGTAATTATGTAACTTTTAATGGCGAAACATGGCGAATAATTGGAGTGTTTAATAATATTACTTCAGATCCTTTAGTAAAAATAATTAATGCCACCTCAGCATATAGCACATCTGTGAAATACAACAATAACAATAAAAACGGAAGTAAAGTATGGGGAACTAACCATTTGTATACTTCGATGAGCAGTACCTCAGCGGCTACTAATTCAATGACTCAAAGCGTACAATGGAATGTTGGAGGGCCTAATAATTCTACAACTCCTGCCCAATTCTATGCTGCAGAAATTGCGACAAAGAGTAATAGTCTTCCTATAGGGCTTATTAATGTTAGTGATTATGGTTTTGCTACAGATAATTTAAGTTCTTGTGCTTCAGTTAGTGTTGGTAGCTGGGCCCCAGCAACGTGTTCTACGAATCATGACTGGTTATATTTTAGCAGTGATGGAAATACATTTACTATAACAACTACACAAAACAGTAACTATGTATATCGTATTACAACAGGTCGTGTATCATACACTACAACAGTAAATACAAATTCAGCAGCTAGAGCAGTAGTATTTCTAAAAGCAAGCATTCTATATAATTCTGGAGACGGTTCAAGTGGTACTCCATATACGTTAAAAGAAAGTTAAAAAAGTGGTTTTCCACTTTTTTATTTTAGCAAACTCTTGTTCGTTAATTAAAAATAAGTTATAATAAATAAAAGAGGTGATAAGATGGAAAAAATTATAATGCATATAGATGTCAATAATGCCTTCTTATCATGGACTGCTTTAGAACTGCTTGAAAAAGGATATAAAGAAGATATCAGAAATATTGAAGCAATAATTGGTGGAGATGAATCAAGACGAACAGGAATAGTCTTAGCTAAAAGTTTTTCAGCAAAAGCTAAAGGAGTAGTAACAGCAGAAACAATATATAGTGCTAAAAGAAAATGCCCTAAGTTAAAAGTATTCCCACCTGACTATAGAATGTATAAAAAACGAAGTGACACTTTATTCAATTTATTATATAAATATACTCCTGATATAGAAGTAGCTTCGATAGATGAATGTTATTTAGATTATGGGAAAGTAAAAAAAATATTCGGAGATGAATTAGAATTTGCAAATAGAATTCAAAAAGAAATAAATATAGAGTTAGGGTTCACATGTAATATATGAATAGCTAACACTAAATTATGTGCTAAAATGGCTTCAGATTTTTCTAAACCTAATAAAATACATACATTATATATTAATGAAATAAAAGAAAAAATGCATCCATTACCTATTGAGGACTTATTTACTGTAGGAAAAAGCACTTCAGAAAAACTTAAAAATATAGGTATAAAAACTATTGGAGACTTAGCCAATAAAAATGAATATGATTTAATAAGAATATTTAAAAATCAATCTAAACATCTAATAGAAATTGCTAATGGCATAGATAGTTCAGAAGTTGATTCGAGTAGATTTATACCCAAAGGTATAAGTAACGAAATAACTTTAGAAAAAGATATAACAAACAAACAAGAACTATTTAGTAAACTTCAGATTCTATCAGAAATGGTATCAGCAAGAATAAGAAAAGAGAACAAACATGCTAGTGTAATATGTGTTATTTTAAAAGATAATAAATTTAGAAGATACTCTCATCAAAAAAAATTAAAAAATCCTATAAGTAGTTTTAATGATATCTATAAATACTCTAAAATAGTATTGTCGGAATTCTATCACAATGAACCAATTAGATTAATAGGAATAAGATTAGATGATTTAAAAATAAGTAAATCATATCAAACATCTTTATTTGAGCCAGATAATAAAAAAGATGAAGAGTTAGAAGAATTAATGGATAACATTAATAAAAAATATGGAAAAGATGTATTAAAAAGAGCCTCATTTATTGAAAAAAAATAAAAGAAGAGGTATTATATAACTAAATAAGGAGGTTTATATGAGAACAGTAAAAGATTTTGATTTAAATGGAAAAAAAGTGATTTTAAGATGTGATTTAAATGTAACTATTAAAGATGGAGAAATAGTAGATAATACTAAGATAAAAGCTAGTTTAAAGACAATAGAATATATTCTAAATCAAAATGCTCGTTTAATAATAATGTCTCATCTTGGCCGAATAAAAACAGAAAAAGATAAAAAAGAAAATGATATGATAATAGTTTATGAAGAGTTAAATAGACTATTACCTGATAAAGTAGAATTTGTAGATGAAACAAATCCAACAAAATTAAAAAAATATGTTGATAAAATAGAAAAAGGACATGCTATATTAATACAAAACACTAGATATGAAGATTTAAAAGGAAATAAGGAAAGTGAATGTGATAAAAAGCTAAGTAAAGGCTGGGCAGAACTAGGTAATATATTCATCAACGATGCATTTGCTACGATTCATAGAAAGCATGCCTCAAATTATGGGATAGCTAGTTATTTAACAAGTGGAATAGGGTTCTTACTTATGGAAGAACTAGAAAACTTAAATATTTTAGATAAGCCTAAAAGACCATTTGTAGTAGTTATGGGAGGAGCTAAAATAAAAGATAAGATAGGAATAGTTCAAGCTCTAATAAAAAAAGCAGATTACATCTTAATCGGAGGAGCATTATCTTATACTTTCCTAAAAGCAAAAGGGTATAATTTAGGTAAATGTCCAGTTGAAACAGATGAAATTGATTATTGTAAAGACCTTTTAGATATATATGAAGATAAAATAATATTACCAAGCGATCTATATGGAACATATGAAAAAACTGATGACACCGATATCGCATTTCAATCTGTAGAGAATATACCTGATAATTTTAATGGGTTAGATATCGGAGATAAAACAGCAGAAGAATTTATATCAATTCTAAAGAATGCTAAAACAGTATTTTGGAATGGTCCTCTGGGAGCCTATGAATATGAAAAGTTTAGATTAGGTACCAAGAAAGTATTAAAATATGCCAAAGATAATGTAGATACAGTAATCTTAGGTGGTGGAGACATAGTAGGATGTTCTAATCTTCTAGGTTATACTGATGACCTAAAATTTGCTTCCACAGGTGGTGGAGCAACACTTAAATATCTAGAAAATCATGATCAACCAGGATTAAGAAATATGGAATAATAAATAAAGAATAATTTCGACAAAAAAAGCTAAAAAAAGCTCTAGAAGTTATTCTTTTTTTGTAGTACAATATACTTGCATGGTAGTAAGGAAGGAGAAAACATGAAAACAATTAAATTACTTTTAGTAGATGACAATAAGCAATTAGTCACTATGATTGAGGAGTATTTTAGTAGTAACAAAGCAGGTATTGAAGTTTCTTATACCGCATGCGATGGAGAAGAAGGTTTAGATTTATTAAAAACAAACATCGAGGATATAGATTTAATAGTATTAGATCTAATTATGCCTAAAGTGGATGGCATAGCATTTCTCGAAAAGATGAAAAAAGATAGTATCGATAAGAAGGTTATAGTATTAACTTCATATAATGGCCATGATATTATAAGAAAAGTATCAGAACTTGGAGTAGATTATTATTTGCTCAAACCATTTGAACTAGCAGAACTAGAAAAGAGAATTTTAGAAGTAACTAATCTAGAAGAACAAGGTCATAAATCTGTTAATCTTTACAAACATAATCTTCAAGTATCAATAACTAATATCTTACATGAACTTGGAGTTCCTTCACATATCAAAGGATATCAATATATAAGAGAATCAATAATGTTAGTCTAT
>CAZKTT010000019.1:1244-8956 GCA_964555755.1 uncultured Mycoplasma sp. | reverse complement strand
CCATTACTAATGAACTTTATACAAGAGTTAAAAAAGAATCCAAATATAATATAGGCAAAAAAGAATTAAGAGAATTAAAAGAAAAAATATATCCATATTGGTTAATGTATTTGGATGTGAAAGAAGAAGATTATGACAAGTATATGATTAGAGATAATATATTCTTTGATCCAAAAAATTATCCATATGAACGAGTTTTAAAAAGAATAGATATATATGGGTTTATAGCATTTTTAATAAAAAATAAAAACAAAATATTGAAGACTAGATTAGTACCAGTAGAAAGCATAGAAGTATTATAGAGAAGGAGTAATTATGGAAGCAAGAATAAAGAATTTATTAACTAAAATTAAATATCCAGAAGAAGAATTTTCTTGCTTCGAAAACGCAAGCATAGAAAAAATAGTAGTACATGATGAAGATAATAAATGGAATATATTTATCAACAATAATACTAATTTTAAATATAACAATATTAAACTATTTAAAGAATGCTTGACTAAGTATGTTAAAGAAAAGAATAGCTATAATATAATAATTAATGCTGAGGAAGAAAATCTAGATTTATATGAAGATTATTATAAAGAAATACTTATTTTAATAAATAAAAATAATCTATATTTAAACATGTTTAAAGATAGATTGAAAAAGACAGAAAATGGTTATATTATCGAAGTATACAACAGTTCAGAAGAAATAACTCTTACTAAAAAACTAGAATGTATTAACAATTATTTTACTAATTTCGGTTTTAAGACTTTACCTAAAATCAAGATGAATGTTGAAGAAGGAGAAAAAATAAAACAAGAAATAAAAAAAGCAAAAATAATTGAAGAAGAAGATTTACCAAAAAATAAAATACAAAATTCTTCAAAAGATAATAAAACGAATAATTATAGCAGGAGAAACAAGCAATTATTTGGTAAAGTAAAATCTACTAAAATAACTGCGTTAAATGATATTACTTATGAAGATAATGATATTACAGTAGAAGTTAAAATATTTGAAGTAATGCCTTCAAACAAAAAAGGAATTAATAGTTGTACTTTAAAAGTGACAGATTATGAAACTAGTATGTATTTAAGAATTTATTCAAACACAGAAGAAGAATATGAAGCAAATTTAAGTAAATTAAAAGAAAACATGTGGATTAGAGTAAATGGATATGTAAAAAACAATACATTCTATAATGACTTTGTTATAAATGCTAGAACTATTGAAGTAATAGAAAAAGAAGAATTAATTCCTATGGATGATGCTAAGGAAAAAAGAGTAGAACTACATACTCACACTATGATGAGTCAAATGGATGGAGTAATGAACGTTAAAGATTTAATCAAAAGAGCGATTAAATGGGGACATAAGGCTATAGCCATAACTGATCATAATAGTATTCAAACATTTCCAGAAGCAATGAAATTTAAAAAAGATATAAAAGTTCTTTTTGGCCTTGAATTGGCCATGATAGATGATGATATAGATCTTGTAATAAGAGGGAATGATTCTAAATTATTAGATAATACATATGTAGTATTTGATGTTGAAACTACTGGTTTTAATGCTGGTGGTGGAGATTCAATGATTGAAATCGGAGCAGTTAAAATTTGTAATGGAGAAATAATATCAAAATTTGATAGATTAATAAATCCGGGTAAAAAACTAGAATCTCATATTATCAGATTAACTCATATAACAGATGAAATGTTAGAAGACTGTCCTACGGAAGAAGAAGCTGTAAAAGAATTTATAGAGTGGATGGGAGATTTACCACTTGTAGCACACAATGCAAAATTTGATGCTTCCTTTATGTCGATGGCTTATCAAAAATATAATTTAGGAGAATTTCAAAATCCTATCATCGATACACTACAATTATCAAGAGTACTGGACACTGAATATTCAAGACATTCTCTATCAGCACTTGTAAAAAGATATGGTATTGAATTTGATGAAGAAGGACATCACAGAGCAGATTATGATGCTTTAGCAACTGCTAAAATTTTTCATCAAATGTTATTAAAATTAAAAACTAAAAAAATAGATAAAATATCTGATATAGATATGCTAGTATCCAAAAATGAAATACATAAATTTGGAGAGCTTTATCATGTAAACATTTTAGTAAAAAATAGTGTAGGATTAAAAAATTTATTTAAAATATTAAGCTATGCTGGAACTAAATACTTATATAAAACTCCAAGAATACTTAGAAGTGAATTAGAAAAACACCGTGAAGGATTACTTATCAGTAGTGGTTGTGCTAATAGTGAGATATTTAAACTTGCTAGAAGCAAAAGTGAGGAAGAAATAAGTGATCTTATGAACTTCTATGATTATATTGAAATACAACCTCCAGAAATATACAGTTATTTAGTCGATTTAAGTGATTTTAATTCAGACGAAGAAGTAATAGAAAATATTAAAAAAATAATCAAAGTAGCAGATGATAAAAACAAATTAGTCGTAGCAACAGGTGATTGTCATCACTTGGATAAAGAAGATAAAATATATAGAGAAATAATTGTTAATCAAAAAGTACCAGGTGGGGGAAGACATCCGTTAAATAGAAAAGAAATAAAAAGTATTCCTTCCACACATTTTAGAACTACTACAGAAATGTTAGATAATTTTTCGTTTTTAGATAAAAAGAAAGCACATGAAATAGTTATAACCAACACTAATAAAGTAGCAGATCTAATTGAAGAGTTTGAAATAATACCAGATACTAAAGGTATACCATTCTCTCCAAAGTTTGAAAATAGTGAAGAAACAATCAAAAACATATGTTATGAAAAAGCACATTCTATATATGGAGATCCTCTTCCAGATAATATTAAAGATCGTTTGGAATCAGAACTTAATGGTATTATAAGCGGAGGATTTGACTCAATTTATTTAATTGCGCAAAAGCTAGTAGAAAAAAGTAATAACGATGGTTACGTTGTAGGATCACGTGGTTCTGTAGGTTCTTCATTCGTAGCAACTATGCTAGGAATATCCGAAGTAAATCCACTTCCTGCACACTATGTCTGTCCAAATTGTAAAAGAAGTATTTTTAACTATGATGATGGAACTCCTTTTGGAAAAGATTATCCTAGTGGTTATGATCTTCCAGATAAAAAATGTGAATGTGGCACAATGATGAAAAAAGAAGGTCAAGATATGCCTTTTGCTACATTCCTAGGTTTTAATGCTGACAAGGTACCTGACATAGATCTTAATTTTTCAGGTGACTATCAAGCTAGAGCACATGAATATACAAAAGTATTATTTGGAGAAGATCACGTCTATAGAGCAGGAACAATTGGAACAGTTGCCTCAAAAACAGCATTTGGATTTGTAAAAGGTTATTATGAAGATCGTGGAATCGAAGGAATAAGACCTCTTGAAATAGAAAGATTAGCAAAAGGAGTAACTGGTGTAAAAAGAACAACAGGACAACATCCTGGTGGTATAGTAGTAGTTCCAGAATATAAAGAAATATTTGATTTCACACCATATGGTTATCCTGCAGATGATATAAGCTCTGATTGGGCTACAACTCACTTTAACTATCATGATATTGAGGATTGTCTATTAAAGCTTGATATACTTGGTCATGATAATCCTACCATATTCAAAATGTTAGAAACATTAACAGGAATCGATCCTAATACAGTTCCAATGGATGACAAAGAAGTAATGAGTTTGTTTACTTCAACTAAAGCATTAAAGGTAAAACCAGAAGATATAGGATGTGAAGTAGGATGTTTAGGACTACCAGAGTTTACTAGATTTGTTATTGGAATAGTTACTGAAACAAAACCTACAACTTTTGCAGAACTTGTAAAAATATCAGGTCTATCGCATGGAACAGATGTATGGAATGGAAATGCGCAAGAGCTTGTTAGAAATAACACTTGTCCTTTTAGAGAAACAATTGGTTGTCGTGATGATATTATGGTTTATCTATCCAATCATGGCATAAAACCATTAGATGCATTCAAAATAATGGAATTAGTGCGTAAAGGTAAACAAAAGAAAATGAAAGATGATTGGGATAAATATAAAAAATTATTAAAAGAAAACAATATTCCAGATTGGTACATAGATTCTTGTGACAAAATAAAATACATGTTCCCAAAAGCTCATGCTACTGCTTACATTTCAGCAGCTTTCAGAATAGCATGGTATAAAATAAATAAAGCAATAGAATATTATGCAACATTCTTCTCAATAAAGTGTTTCTCCTTTGATCTAGAAGTAATGGAATTAGGTTATGATAAAATAAGGGAAAAACTAAATGATTTGAGACTTAAAAAATTTGGACTATCAAATAAAGAACAAGATCTAATAACAACCTTAGAAATAGCTCAAGAAATGACAGCACGAGGATTTAAATTTGGGAGTATAGATTTAAATAAAAGTGATGCAATAAATTTTATAATAGATGAAGATAATAAAACTTTAATTCCACCATTTAGAGCACTTGATGGAATGGGAGATACAGTTGCTAAAAAAATAATTGAAGAGAGAAAAATAAAAGATTTCTTAAGCATTGAAGACTTGCAAAAAAGATGCAAAATTTCAGTAACATTAATTGAAAGATTAAGAATTTTAGGAGTGCTAAAAGATTTACCAGAATCAAGTCAAATGTCAATATTTGATATGGTGTAAAATTAGTATAATAAAGATAAAAATTATTTACATTTAATAAAAAATATGGTACCTTTATGATAGGAGGAATGAAAAACTATGTTTGAAGAAATGGAACCAAAAAAGAAAAATAGCAAAATGCTAACACTATTAGCAGTGTTTGTATTGCTAGTAACAGTGGTTGGTGTATCAGTAGCAGCATATACATGGACATTTACAGGTGGAACAAACCAAATTGGTACTGGTAATATCGCCATGAGTTTACTTGAATCTACTGATGTAATTGATATTCAAAATGCACTACCACAATCTGACACAGCAGGAAGAAACCAAAGTGATTATTTTGACTTTGCAGTAACTACATCAGCAAGTGGTGCGCCTGGTAATATAACATATTCAATAAGTGTTACCAAAGTCGCAGCAGATACTGGTTATACACTATTACAGGATAACCAAGTAAAAATTTATATGACAACATTTACGGGATCAGGTAATGACATTACAGAAACTCAAGTTGTAGCGGCTAAGAAAGTTAGCGAAGTAATAACAAGTGGAGATACAGGAGTTTTAACTTTTGATTCAGGTAAAACTTCATATCTAACACACACCCATACAACTACAGGGCAACAACAAACAACTAAGTATCGTTTAAGAATGTGGGTAAGTAGTGACACAGATGCATCTAGCTGGACAAGTGCCACAAAACTACAATATAAATTGAAAGTGAGCGTAAGCGGAAGCTTAGTTGCCGCATAGAAAGGAGTGTAAAGAATGGATAATAAAAAATTAATCGGAATTTCAGTTGTAGCAGTTATCGTATTAGTTGTTGCAATAATAGCCACTTCATATGCAGCATTTACCGCAAACCTAACTGGTGAAAAAGTTAATAAATTGACAACCGGTTATGTTAGCATGAATTGCGCAGAAACAACATTTACACTTAATGATGCTTCAGCAGCAACTAGCGATGCTAACGGTATAGCAAACGCAGGTACATATACATGTGTATTAACTTCAACAATGCAAGGAACTATGACTGTTGGATATGACGTTGCTTTAACTGATATTACTACTTCAGCTGCTCTAGGAACAGGTAATGTAAAGATTCAACCATATAAAACAATCGGAGGTAATACTACTTATCTTGGCGGAGCAACAGCAAATACTGGTGTATATATTAATGCATTAACCACACCAGCTAATGGGCCATATGATTCTACTATTACAACTAATAGAATTGATTCTGCTACAGTAAGTGGTAATCAAAGTATTACTTATACTATTAAAGCTTGGGTAGGATCTGAAGGATCTGGAAGTTCTTCTTCTACAACATCAGCAACTGGAGTATGTAGTGATACAACATATACTTCTCAATCAACATGTGAAAATGCTGGAGAAGTTTGGGGTGATAGCCAAACAGTAACTCAATCTGGCGGAACATTCAGTTTCAAAGTAAAAATCGGTGCAACTCAAGTACTATAATATAAAATTAATTTGACAGAAAGACTGCTTGTAAAAGCAGTTTTTTTTACTTACTTATTTAAAAAAAACTATTATTATGATAAACTATAATAGAAACAAGGAGGTAAATAAAAAATGAAAAAAGAAAAGTTAATCAAGTTATTTAAATTCTTGCTATGTATTATTTTTACACTAGTATCAGTGCATTTGATTTATGATCATTATAATGTAAAAAAACCAAAACCAGAAAACTACTTAGAAGTAAAAGAAGAACATAAATCAAAAAATACAATTAAAGCACTTCAAGAAGAATATAATAACTATGACATAAATGCATATTTAGAAATACCTGATGTAATTGGTGAACCAGTTGTACAAAGTGCAGATAACACTTATTATTTCACTCATAATCTTAAAAAAGAAGAAAGTGAGTATGGTACATTATTTATAGATAGTAGAACAAAAATAAATGATAATATTTTAATCATATATGGAGATTTAAAACATACTGATCCAGATTATCAAATCTTTAATAAAATACTAGATAGGGAGTTTTATACTTTCAATAAAATAATTGATTTGTATACAACAAAGAAAAAAATGTCGTATGAGTTTTTCGCTGCGTTCACTGAAGAAGAAGATTTAGATTATTATAATACTAGCAGTTATGGCAATATAAGTTATGAAGAATACTTAAATAAATTAAAAGCAAAATCAATATACAAAACAGAAGTAGAACTAAATAGTGAATCTAAAATACTAATTCTAAAACTTAAAGAACAATCAGATGAAGATAATAAAGAGTCTGCAAAATATACACTACTAATGGGAGTTTTAAAATAAATGAAAACTATAGTAATTGGTGGTGGAGCTTCGGGATTAATCGCAGCTATTAATGCTGCCAAAAATGATGAAGTAATACTAATAGAAAAGAATAATAAACTAGGTAAAAAATTACTAATTACAGGAAGTGGAAAATGTAATTATTTTAATAATGATTTCACAACAGATAATTATTACACAAAAGAAAAAGAATTATTAAAAGAAATAATAAACTTAAAAAACAAACAAAGAGTATTAGAGTTTATTTCTTCGCTAGGGATTATACCTACTATTAAAAATGGATATTATTATCCAAGAACAAATCAAGCAAGCACTTTACTAGAAGCAATAGAGACAGAATTAAAATTAAGAAAAGTAAAAATAAATTTAGAAGAAGAAGTACAAAGAATAAAACAAAAAAATGATTTAACTTTTGAAATAATCACTAATAAAAACAAATATACATGTAATAAAATCATTTTAGCAACTGGAGGTTTAGCGTATCCTAAAACAGGGTCAACAGGGGAAGGATATAGATTTTTAAAAGAGTTTAATCACACAGTAAATGAAATAAAACCAGCTCTTACAGGACTTATTACTAAAGAAAAATATCGATGGGATAAAGTAAGAAGTGATGGTAAAGTTTCACTATATATTGATGGTAAACTAAGCGGAGAAGAAGAAGGTAATATTCAGTTTACTGAATATGGATTAAGCGGGATTTGTGTATTTAATTTAAGTCCTTTAGTTAGCTTAAATAAAGGAAAAAACATAAAAGTAAAAATAAATTTCTT
>CAZKTT010000019.1:0-1144 GCA_964555755.1 uncultured Mycoplasma sp. | reverse complement strand
ACATTTTCAAATTCACAAACTTCAGTCGGAGGTATTCCTTTAACTGAAGTAAATATTAAAACTATGGAATCAAAGAAAATAAAGAATTTATATATAACTGGAGAGTTATTAGATGTAACTGGAAAATGTGGGGGATATAACATAGGATTTGCCTTCCTTACTGGTTTACTAGCGTCAGATAAAAACGAATAAAGTAAATATCAAAAAATATTGTATATTTAAGAATTATATAATATAATTGTAATAGGTAAAAGGGGTAGTAAAATGAAAAAACTCGGGGATAATCAAAGTAGTTTTAAAACAAAAAAAGCTTTAGGAAAAATTATAAGTGTTCTAGGGCTTCTTTGCATTGTCGCTGGAGTATTTCTTGTTGTTCTATCTCTACAAGATGAAGTAATAGATAATAATTTCATTGTAAAATCGAAAGCAGAATATAGAGCAATTGAACCAAAAAAACTATCTGATGGAGAGTATTACGTTACAAAAGATACAAATTATACTAAAAATGGTGTTTATAAATTGACATATAAAAACTATTTTAACGATAAAAGGTTTAATGTTTTATTAGATGATACATCTGTTAAAATAGTGGATATTATAGGTTCAGGATATGAGTTAAATACTAAAACCGCTAAGATAGATGGCTTTAAGTATAAAATATTAAGTGAAGAAAGAAATGATGATGAAGTATATGTATCTTTTAAAAACCATGTATTAACTATAAATTTACCTTATAATCACGCACTTAAAGAAAACACCATAGAATTATCAATTATACTTACAGGAAGAGATACAAATATCAAATACTTAACAAGCTTAGATTCATATTATACATTTACTCCTAGTATCCAAAATACAAATTATCCTAAAAAAACTCCTCAATCATACTTGATTGAAGGACTTGGATATATAAAATTAGAAAAAACAAAACTACGTAAGTAGTTTTTTTTATTAAAATAAAATAAAAAAGTAGTTATTTATATCATAATCTGATACAATATAACGTAGGAGATGATACTATGAAATACGTATATAGTTTTAAAGAAGGAAATAAAGATATGAAAAACATCCTTGGAGGAAAAGGAGCAAATCTTGCCGAAATGACTAGCTTAGGTCTACCTGTTCCAAGAGGATTTACAGTAAC
>CAZKTT010000018.1:0-8966 GCA_964555755.1 uncultured Mycoplasma sp. | reverse complement strand
CCTTTATTTTCTACTTGCATGGTTTGTACATTTATACCTGAATTTGATTGACCTGGCATATTTGGTTTAGGTGGTTCAGGAGTATCTACTGGATCTACTTTTGGTTTAACATTTGGAAAACCTTCTATAATTCCAGATTGATTATCAATCTTATTAGCACCTTGCATAACATTTGGTGTTGGTCCTTGTTCACCTTGACCTTTTACCATTTCTTTATTTGCATTATCAACAATAGGATTACCTGAATTAACATTTCCATTATTCAAGTTATTTGGTTCATTATTCATATAATATCCCTACTTTCATATTTTATATTACACGTTCATTATATATAATTTTTTGGAGTTTTACAATACATGTTTTTTATTATTCTACCGTTTTTTACTCATTTTAATGTATATTTTACACTATTTATATAAATAAAACGCTTTAGTTTATTAATTTACTGTTCCCAGTAGCATAATCTATTTCAATACCTTCTTGAACATTATATACATAAACATTAAATTTTATACCTTTACCATTATCTTCAACAGAAAGTGCTTCGATTTGTACTCCGCTTGCTACAAGGTTTGTTCCTTCAAATATAGGAGTTACTCTGTATAACACATGATTCTTTTTCTGTTTTATGTAAGAAGCTACTTTGTTTTCAAACTCTAACATACTTACTGAATTCATATATCTGGTGCAAGTAATTAGATTCTTTGGATTAGCATTTTCCCCCGCTAATTGATAGCCGATTAAATGGCATCGATTGTATAAATACTTTCCTTCAATTATATTATATTTTTTTGTTTGCCATCCAGATGGTTTTACCATACCAATTGCCTCTCTTTTTTTGGTTGGCATTGTTACATAACTCAAATTAGCATACGCTATTCCGCATCTGCCTAAACTATCTAAATCACTATATTTTTCAAATGATCTTGTTATTTTGTCTTCTTCTTTAAATTTTGGTTCATTTTTATTGATAATAACATATGGTTGTCCATTATATTTTGGAATTTCTCCAATGTCATAAGATCTTATTTGTTCAGATTTTATGTCTTCTTGTTGAATTAGCTTTATTAAATACTCTTCTAATTCACTATTGTTAATAAAAGGAATGGAAATTCCTGATGCTAATATTACTAACCCTATTCCATATATTAATTTTTTTTTGCTCATGTATTATCACCTAAAATAATTATAACAAATATAAAATAAAATAACAAAAAAATAATGGTTTAAAAAACCATTATTTTAATACCAACCATGACTCTTGAAGAATGACCAAGCTGATGAGGCATTACCATATTTATTTTTTATATATTTTAGTCCCCATCTTATTTGAGTTTTACCATTACTATAATAATCGGATCCCTCGCTTGACATTTTACTAGCTGGTAATGCTTGTGGTATACCATGAGCACCTGTTCCACTGTGGGAATTAGCGTTCCAACCACTCTCTCTATTCCATAATTGTACTAAAGAGTTATAATCATCTTTAGTCCAGCCATATTGATTTATAACTAAATCATAGGCATACGATAAATATTCAGATTTCGAATAACTTGCAGAAGAAATTACATTAGCTGCCGCCTGAGCTTCTTCTAAAGCTTTGGCTTTTGCTTCTGCTTCTGCTTTAGCTTTCGCTTCTGCTTCAAGTTTCTTATTAATTCTTTGATAAGAAGTCATAAGATCTTTTGTTGATACTGTTTTGCTTAGGTTGTTATTATCTGCTTCGTTACTTTTAAAACTAGCAGTATTTTGTGTACTAGTAACTCCTAAAACACCAGCGCAAATGCAAAAAACCCCAAATACATAAAATAAAGTAGCAAAAATCTTGAGCTTTATTCTTTTTTTACTCTTAATTTTATTCAAAGCCTTCCACCTCCAGCTTGTATGTATTATTTTATCATATTTTATTAAAAAAAGCAAATTTTAATTACTAAAAATGCACAATATGACTTACATTGTACATTATTTCCTTATATACTATGGATATTTCACTATAAGTATTTTTTTAATTCTTCAACACTTTTTTCTTGCATAGTTACGTATGTTGAAACAAGACTATTTACTTCACTATTCAAATTCTTTTTATTTAAAATTCTTCTTCCTTCGATTATTCCCATATTAACTCCTTGTAAAAGCAATTCTGTTATCTTAGAATTACTTTTGTCATTCATAGTTTTCATTTCTACACCTGACCAAGTCATAGCTTTTGTCATCACACCAGTTTTATGTGGTTCACCATTGTTATATTTAGGGTAAATTTTTTCTATCTGAATAGCAATTTTTTGATAATCCTGATACTCTTTTCTAAGTTCTTTTTCTAAATCTTTATTACTAACTTTATCTATCACAAAATCTATAGCGTCTTTACCCATACAGGCTCCTTTATGTATTTCATCTAAAGCATTTATATCTTCTTTCATAGCTACCTCCTTTATTATTATGATAGAAATGCTTTTTTTTATACAAAAAACCGCTATTATTATAAAATAAAACAGTGATTTCATATGAATCACTGCTTTTTAGTTTTATCTTGCACTACCTCTTATTTCGCGTGTAGCATTTTCCGTTATAATAGTACTATATTGTTCTTCCATAAACTTACGTAAGTTGTTTAAAGCTTTTTTATAATGGTCTATTGGATAATTCTTTTTTTCAACGGATTCTGTTCTCCATGGTTTATTTTCTTGTTCGTAAACCCATATATCAGATAATTCTTCCAAATTTTTGTGATCTTGTTCTTGAGCTCTTTCAAAGCCTTCTTTATCTAATTTAACTCCACTAGCTGAATTCCGACTTGTTTGTTGACGTTCTTTTTCATATTCAGATATTTGTTCAGGAGTCATGCTTGCCAACCTTTTTCTTGTAGCGGTTTTTAATATTTCTAGATTCACAGCATCTTCTAGCTTTATCAAACCATCTGTGAAATCTGACATTTCAAGAGCTTCTTTTTCTATTCTTTCTTGTTCTTCCTTGTCGAATGAATCATATAAACTACCAAAGAAATCACTAAAATCTTGGTTTTTGTTAAATCTTGCATTTTCAATATATTTATTAATGTCATAACCAGTTATATAAATGCTATCTACACCATTATTTTCAACAACTGGGGCTTCATTTGTTTGAGATTCTATTTTTTGTTCTTCTGCTTTTATATAGTAATCGGATAATAAGTTATCCATAGAAATTTTTAAATTTCCCATATTTAGTTCTTCTAAACTCTTATCTTTTAATAAATCACTCCAAATGCCGTGCATATCTTTTTCAAGGTTTTCCCATTCTTTTTCACTTAAACTATCAGCATTTTTTCTCGCAAAATCTGCTAAATCGCATAATTTGTAAACTGTTTTAGTTAAGCCTTTACCTCTTGCTTCAACAAGAATTGCTGCACATGCATCAGATAATTCATAATAATGGTTTGTTATCTGTTGTTGTTTTTTTTCTTTATCCATAGGTATCACCCTCCCTATGATAAAATTGTAATAAATTATGGTAGTTTTGTCAATTGATTTAGGTTTCTACTAAGCTATTTCTGTAAGCATTAAAAAAAGAAGTAATTTTATTTAATTGCTTCCTTTTCAAAATTTAAATTATTCTAATTCACTACCTAACAAACTAACAAATATTTTTGATGAACCAAGTTGTTTTAAAAGGTTTTCACTAATTTTTTCTTCTTCAGAATCAGATAATTTTGATGTATCTACAGCGTTATCTGTGACAATCTTACTTTCTTTTTTATTATACTCTTCATTTCCTTTGATTGATAATGTTAATTGTTTATTATCTTTATCTGTTATTTTCAATACTGCTTCAACTGTATCATCTATTTTTGTTACTGAAATATCATATTTATATTCTTTTGTTGTTGTTACAAAGTTGATGCTACTACTAGTGATAGTTAATGTCCCTTCGACAGATGGAACATTATTTTCATATAATGATACTTCATATACTCCTTTTGATACAAAATTTACTTTTGCAGTTAATTCATTATCAGTTTTTATCTTAATATTTATAATTTCATTAGTTATTAATTTAGTATCAATTTCTATATTTAGTGAACTCATATCAGCTGCTAGATCTTCTGCTAAATACTCATCTATTTCTTTATTTATTTCACTTGTTTGTGTTTTTGTTAAATTACTTAATATTTTTATATATTCACTATCTTTTTTAATGCTGTTTAGAATGTCATTTTTAATAGAATTAATATTAGTTTTATCTACTGTCATATAATTCTTTTGTACTAAAACTTTTTTATCATTTGCAGTAACTTTTCCATACTTTGTTTCATATTTTGCTTTTAACATTGCTTTTTTAAAATAAGCACTTGTTTTATCAGTTAAATACTTCATATTTTTAGCATCTTCTTTTGAAGTAAATTCACTTAAACCAACATTTTCTGATGCATCACTTATGTATAATGGTTTGTCATATATTTGTTTTGATTCTAAATAAAACTTATTATCTTTAACATATATATTACCACTTAAAATGTCTTTATTATCTTCTTTGTATGAAAAATCAGAAACAATAGTTTTTGCTTCAGGATCTATTCCAATTGAATAATCCAACAAGATCTTATCTAACATTTTATATGTAGTCATATCAGTTTCTACAGAAACACTACCACTTTCGATGTATGGCTTACTTGCTTTTTTAATATTATCACTCATTATTTTACTTACTTCATTACTATAAGTTTTAATTATTGAACCATAAACATCTTGAGAATCTGGTTTTAAAAACTTGTAGTATCCAAATGCTGCTCCACATAGAACTGCAACTATAATTAATATAATTAAAACTATTTTAGGTCCTTTTTTCATCTTTTTAGAATGTCTTAAATTACTAACTTTAGCAACATCTTTCCAATCAGCAGTTACTGTTGTTACTTCTTTTGAACTTTCATCTAACACTTCTGTATTGTTATTATTTTCAATTTTTGTTTCTTTTAAATTCTCACTATCATTCATAAATATCTACCTCTCTATTAGATTATAACATATTTATCTCATTTTGTTCTACAAATTATTTTTTTGTATGAATTTTTTTACACCATTTATGACTATCTGTTCTATCGTTCTGGTCCACATCAAGATGCCTCCATAATACTTTGTAGTAGTCTTGTCCCACTCGTCCATTTTACCGAAACTTCACCTGCTTTTCAGGAGAATATAGAACATAAAAAAACTTGAACAAAAGTTCAAGTAATATATTCGTATGGTGCCTGTGGTCGGACTCGAACCGACACGATATTGCTATCACTGGATTTTGAGTCCAGCGTGTCTACCAATTTCACCACACAGGCAAAAAAAGATTAAAGAAGTGGTACTTCATCCTCTTTATATTTTGAATCATATAAATCAACATCATCTTTTGCTTCTTCGATTACTTCTATTTCTGGCAATTCATCTTTTGAGTTTAAACCGAAATAATCTAAAAACTCACTTGTTATGCCATAAAGAATAGGTCTACCTATTTTTTCGCTACGTCCTACTTCTTTTATAAAGTCTTTAGCTACTAGATTCCTGATCATTTGTGCTGATGACACGCCTCTTAGTTCATCAACTTCAGATCTAGTTATTGGTTCATTATACGCTATAATAGCTAAAGTTTCAAGAGCAGATTGTGATAATGTCTTTAGACTATCTAATTCTGTAAGTTTTGTGTAGTACTCTTTATGTTCTTTTTTTGTTGTTAATTTATACATACCACCAAGGGTTTTTATTGTAAGTCCTCTACTGCTATCTTGATAATCATTTTCTAATTCTTCTATCAATTTTAATGTTTCTTCTTTTTCTAATTCCAAAACATTACTTAATTCTTCTAGTGAGATTCCTTCCTCTCCTACTAAAAATAATATTCCTTCTAAAACAGGTTTCATTACATCGCCTCACAGTATATTTTATCAAAGTTATTTTCTTGTTTTATTACAAGTTCTTTTTCTTTAGCCATTTCAAGTATTGATAAAAATGTAACTACAACATAAGAACGTGAAAAATCTTCAAATAATTCGAAAAATTCTACTCTTTTTTTAGATTTTAAAATACTTTTAATAGATCGTTTTCTTTCATTTATAGATATTTCTTTATTGGTAACTTTTGTTGATAAAGGTTTCTCATATTCTTTTCTTTCTAAATACTTTTGAAATGCTTTTACTAAATCATCTAAAGTAATTTCATCATTTAATATTATTTCATCAGGTTTATAATCTTTTAAACTAGATGGTGTTTTTGTATAAATCTCTCCTCTTTTTTCTTCTAAAACTTTTAACGTGCTTGTTATGTCTTTGTATTGCTTATACTCAATCAATCTATTAATCAAGTTTTCTTTTGCTTCAATAAACTCTTCATTTTCTGTTTCTTCTTCTTGATTAGGAAGAAGTGTCTTAGATTTTAGATACATAAGTTCTGAAGCTAAAACTAAATATTCAGATGCAATATTTAAATTTAATTTTTCCATACTTTCTATATAGTTTAAATATTGATCTGTTAAACTTACTATTTCAATATCCATTATATCCATTTTAGATTGTTTTATTAAATGAAGCAATAAATCTAATGGACCTTCGAATTCATTAAGTTGAAATTTATATTCCATATTACCACCTTAGTACTTTTTTATTATAGCATTTTATATTAATTTTTACTAGTTTTAATTATTGCAAAAGAAAAAAACCTAACTTTTAGGTTTAAATATAAGAGCAAGTAGAAAACTTATTACTATTACACTTGTTATTCCTGTAGCAGTTAGATCAAACATTCCAAGAAATAATCCTAAAATACCTGATTCATTAGCTTTTTCTAATGAACCATGTATTAGTGAATGTCCAAAGCTAGTGATTGGTAAAAGTGCTCCTCCGCCGACTTGTTGTATTATTTTGTCATATATATCAAAAATATCTAGAAAGGCTCCACAGACTACAAAAATACTTGTTATATGACCAGCAGATAATTTAGTGTTGTCTAATATGAATTGTGCCACTAAACAAAGGAAACCACAAAATATAAATGAGTAAATATATGTCATAATGTTGCCTCCAACTCTATAGCATGAGCAATGGATATGATATTTTGTTTTTGAAATATAAATGTTGAGGAATAAAGTGCTCCTGTGGCTACTAATAAAACTCTTTTAAATTTCTTTTTCTTTAACATATCATAAACAAATCCATAATTAATTAAAGTGCTGCATACTGGGCCTGAACCTCCAGCAGTTATTTCTGTTTGTTTTTCTAAATCGTATAACATAGCTCCACAGTCGTTATAGTTTTCTACTGTGATTTTGTACTGCTTTTTCATATAATCTATTAGTATTTGTTTCCCGTATATACCTAAATCTCCAGTCAAAATAAGATCGTAATCAGTGAATTTTCTTTTGTTTTTGATTAAGTGATTATATATAGTATCTGCTGCGGCTGGAGCCATGGCTGCACCCACATTATTGGGATCTTTTTGATTTAGATCTACTATTTTGCCAATAGTATAGTTTGTCAATTTAACTTCTGTTTTTTCATTGGTTAGCATTATTGCAGAAGCCCCGGTTGAAGTAAAGGTAGCGGTCTTTGGTTTAGTATATCCATATTCAATTGGATTCCTAAATTGTTTTTCTTCTACTAAATTATGTGAACTTGTAGTGCAAATTGCTTTATTAATTATTTTATTTTCTATAAACTGAGATGCAACAATTAAACTTTCTACACTAGTAGCACAAGCTGAAAAAACACCAAGATATGGTCTTTTATATTTATTAAAGGAATAGCTAGTCGAACATATTTGATTAGTTAAATCTCCTCCGACGAATAAATCAATTGCTTCTTTTTTTGTTTTAGTTTTTTTTAAAAGTATATCTATTGCATCATTAGTTAGTTTTACTTCTGACAATTCAAATGATTTATCTAGATTATAATTGTTATAAGTTTTATCAAAGTATTTAGCATAGTTGCTCTTTGCTTCTAGCGGTCCTACAACTAAAGATGTATTTTTTATATAGACCTCATTTAATTTACCATTCATTTTAACCTCCGAATAAAATATACCTAATTAATCCAAATATGTAAGCAGAAACTATACCATAAAGAATTACTGATCCCGCTAATTTAAAAACATTTGCTCCAAAGCCATATATTGGACCTTCATTTTTATAATCTAGAATCGCACTTTGTATAGAATGAGCAAAACCTGTGATAGGAATAATAAATCCCATTTTCCCAAATTTAACTAAATTATCGAAAACTCCAAATGCTGTAAGTAAACATGCCATAAAGATAAAAATTACTAACATTATTGTTCCTGCTTCTGCAGTAGGAATGTGAAAATAATATATAAATATATCTAATAAAAAATTTCCCAACAATCCCATTACTCCTCCGACTAGAAATGATATTAATAAGTTGGTTGCTTTATGCTCTGCAGGAGTATTTTGATCAACTATTTTTTGATATTCATCTGATCCCATACAATTCCTCCGTTTTTATTATGAGAAAAACATTCTTTTTTATACAAAAAAAAGAATGCTACTGCATTCTTGATTTACTATTTTGCTTCCTCTTCTGCTCTAGTTTCACGAACTACTGTAACTTTTATAGTACCAGGATATTGCATTTCTTTTTCAATTCTTTCTTTAATATCTCTTGCAATTTGATGACTTTTTAAATCGTCTATTTCTTCTGGTTTTACAATTACTCTCAGTTCTCTACCAGCTTGAAGAGCATAACTTTTATCTACACCTTTAATATCATTAGAAATGCTTTCAAGTTGTTCCAAACGTTTAATGTAGTTTTCTAATGAATCATTTCTAGCTCCAGGTCTAGAAGCAGAAAGGCTATCTGCTATTTGAACAATATTAGCTATTACACTTTGAGCTTTCTCATCACCATGATGTGATGCTATTGAATTAATTATTTCATCTTTCTCTTTGTACTTCTTAGCTAGGTCAACTCCTATTTCAACATGGCTACCTTCCAT
>CAZKTT010000017.1:0-9337 GCA_964555755.1 uncultured Mycoplasma sp. | reverse complement strand
CACATATTATTAATGGTTTAGTAAAGAGAGAACTTGCTAATAATATTAAGGCTGCTAAAAAAATGATCGATATGCATGATCCTAAAGTATGGGATGTTGTGGAAGATATTATTAAAGAGCATCCAGTACTTCTTAATAGGGCTCCTACATTACATAGATTAGGTATTCAAGCATTTGAACCTAAATTAATATCTGGTAAAGCTATTAGATTACATCCGTTAGTTACTACACCATTTAATGCTGATTTTGATGGTGATCAGATGGCTGTGCATGTTCCTTTGTCTGAGGAAGCTAAAGCTGAGGCTAGAATTTTGATGTTAGGTGCTAATAATATCTTAAGTCCGAAGGATGGAAAACCTATTGTTACTCCATCTCAGGATATGATATTGGGTAACTATTATATAACTATGGAAAAGAGTGGTTTGCCTGGTGAAGGTAGAGTATTTAAAGATGCTAATGAAGCGATGATGGCTTATCAAAGAAGAGAAATCACTTTACATACTAGAATTGCAGTTCCTGTAAATTCGTTTAAACATAAAGTATTTATTGATAAATATCATAATAAATATTTGATTACTACTCCTGGTAAATTAATATTTAATGAAATTTTACCAGATTCATTCCCATTTGTTAATGAACCAACAGATGAGAATATCGAGGGTGTTACTCCAAGTAAATATTTTGCTGATTATGGAACTAATATTCCTGAGTTTATAGCTAGCTTGGATAGAGCTAAACCATTTATTAAGGGAACTCTCGAAAAATTGATATCACAAATGTTTAAGAGATATAAAACTACAGAAACTTCTATCTTTTTGGATAAATTAAAAGACCAAGGATTTAAGTATTCAACATTTTCTGGTATTACATTTGCTGCATCAGATATTATATGTAGTGAAAAGAAACCTCAAATTATAGCAGATGGTAATAAAGAAGTTGAAAAGATTAATAAACAATTTAAACGTGGTTTAATTACTGATAAAGAAAGAAGTGAATTAGTAATTGGCGTTTGGGATAGAGCAAAGAAAGAAATTGAAAAAGAACTTCAAGAATTTGGTCAAAAATATGAAGATAATCCAATCTTTATTATGATGAATTCTAAAGCTCGTGGATCTATTAAACAGTTTGTTCAGATGGCTGGTATGCGTGGTTTGATGGCTAAACCTAATGGTGAAACTATTGAAATACCTATCTTCTCATCATTTAGAGATGGTTTAACAGTATCAGAATTCTTCTTATCAACACATAGTGCTCGTAAAGGTAGTGCTGATACAGCGTTAAATACAGCTTCATCTGGATATTTAACAAGAAGACTTGTTGATGTTTCTCAAGATGTAATTGTTAAAGAAGAAGATTGTTGTACTGACTTCGGAGTAACAGTTTCAGCATTTATAAATGAAAAAGATGATACTACAATTGAAAGTTTATACGATCGTATTGTTGGTAGATTCGCTAGTAAAAAAGTTATTAATCCTGAAACTAAGGAAGTTATAGTTGATAAAGATCAAATTATAACTGAAAAGGAAGCAGAAAAAATTGTTGCTGCTGGTATTGAAAAAGTAGAAATTAGAAGTGTTCTTACATGTCAAACAGGCAATGGTGTATGCCAAAAATGTTATGGTAGAAACCTTGCTACTGGTAATTTAGTAGAAGTGGGTGAAGCTATAGGTATAATGGCAGCGCAATCAATTGGAGAACCTGGTACACAACTTACTATGCGTACTTTCCATACTGGTGGAGTTGCAGGTGGTGAAGATATCACTCAAGGGCTTCCACGTGTTGAAGAGTTGTTTGAAGCTAGAAACCCTAAAGGACAAGCTACTATTGCTACTATAAGTGGTAAGGTAAAAGATATAGTTGATGATCATGGTAAATTTAAGATTAAGATTAAAAATAAACTTGAAGAAGCTGAACATGTCACTAACTATGGTGCTAAACTTAAAGTAGCAAAAGGTGATGAAGTTACTGCAGGTGAAAAGTTAACTGAAGGTAACATTAGTCCTAAAGAATTGTTATCAGTTACAGATGCTATTACTGCTCAAGAATATATATTAAAAGAAATTCAAAAAGCTTATAGAGCTCAAGGTGTTGATATTTCTGATAAACATATTGAAGTTGTTGTAAGTAGAATGATTTCTAAGATAAGAATATTCGATGGAGGAGATACTGAATTATTAATAGGAAGTCTTGTTAATATTAAAGAATTCTCTGATATCAATAAAGAAGCTATTTTAAAAGGTAAAAAACCTGCTGTTGGTAAACCAATACTTCTTGGTATTACTAAAGCTTCACTTGAAACTGATTCATTCTTATCAGCTGCATCATTCCAAGAAACAACAAGAGTATTGACTGATGCTTCAATAAAAGGAAAAGTTGATACATTACAAGGTCTTAAAGAAAACGTTATTATTGGTAAACTTATACCTGCTGGTACAGGTGCTAAACAATATAGAGATGTTTCTTATGAACTTAAAAAACAATTTTTATCTGATGAACCACTTGAAGTTTTAGAAGATGAATTTATGGAGTAGAGAAATCTACTCCTTTTTTGTATAACAATGTAAAATGAATATCATAAGATTGACGCGAAATTTGGGGTATGATATTCTAATATTGGGAGTGATTATATGAGTAAGTATGAGTTTGATCAATATGATGATTATGATTTAGAAAACGATGTGAATGATCCAGAATATACTAAAAGAAGAACTGGATATTATGAAAATAATGAATTTGAAGAAGATGATCGATTTAATAAACTGACACCAGAAGAACAAGAAAAAGTCATTAAAGATTTTGCTATGTTTGCTGAAAGAGTTAGAAATGGTGATTATGGATTAGAGGGTGACATTTCTGAGATTGCCCAAGATTTATACGATAAAGGTTTTACTTCTGGGGATACCGAAGTTATAAGAGATTATGCCGAAGATATAACAAATTACTTTAAGGCAAAATTTGATGATGAAACAGCTGAAAAAGCTACAAAAAAGGCAATTGAAGGCATAAAAAAAGAACTTGATTCTATGAAAAAAATGAAAGGAAGATAAATCAGTGAAGGAATGGATTAGTCTATTCCTTTTTTTTCTTTTTTAAGTTATAATTGTTGTAGGTGATATTATGAATAAAAAAGTAGTAGTTTTTGGTGGTGGCACAGGAATTAGCTTTTTAGTTCGTGGTTTAAAAGAGTTTCCGGTAGATATAACTTCTGTTATTGCTGTTTCTGATAATGGATCTAGTACTGGTAAACTTAGAGAAGAGTTTTTTATGCCTGCGATGGGAGATATTAGAAAAGTTATTGTTAATTCAAGTAATGCTAATGATAAATTAAAAGATTTATTGGAATATAGATTTGATACATATACTGATTTAGATGGTCATCCTATTGGTAATTTAATAATGGTTGCTATGTATAATATGACAGGTAGTTTAAAAGAAAGTATTAAAGTTCTTAGTGATTTGTTAGATGTTAGACATAAAATACTGCCTTTAAGTGAGGATTATTTAACACTTACTGGGGAAACAGTAGATGGGGATATTATTAAAGGTGAGGAAGCTGTAGGATTAGAAGCTCGTAAATTTAAAAAACTTTATTATGATGAAGAAATTCATGTTGATAAAGAAATTATTTCTGAAATATCTAGTGCTGATTTGCTTATATTTAGTATTGGTAGTTTATATACTAGTATTATTCCACATTTACTTTCTAAAGATATTATTAAAGCTATTGATGATAGTAAAGCTAGAATACTTTATACTTGTAATGCAGTTGATCAACCTTATGAAACAGAGGATTATACTGTAGGAGATCATATTGAAAACATTAATAAGTATTTAGGTAAGAGAAAAATAGATGCTGTTATAGTAGCGGATACTAAATTGCCTAAAAATATTTTAGATAAATATATTTCAAGCGAAAACAAGAAAATAGTGGAAATAGATAAAGAAAAAATAAAAGATTTAAATTGTAAATTAATAAAAAAAGATATGCTTGTAATTGAAGATGGTTATATCAGACACGATAGTTTAAAACTTGCTACTGCTATTTTCTATTATTTAATGAGGTGATTCTGTGTCATTTACTACAGAAATAAAGAATGAAATTTGTTTAAATGATTTTTCTAAATTAGAGAATATTGCTATGTTATCTGGTTTTCTTAGAAATAATTCTGATTTTGATGAAAAACAAATGATAATTTTATCAGAAAATCCAAAAGTAGTGAGAAAAATATTTTCTATTTTTAAGGAATTATATGATATTAATCCTGAAATTGTTCAAGAAAAGGGTAGTAATTTTAATAAAAAAAATCATTATAATTTAATTATTGATGAAAAAGTCGAAGCTCTTTTAAAAGATTTAATGATTTTAGATGATAATGGATCATATGTTATTACTCCAAAGGATTATTTTTTGGATAGTGATGATTTAAAAAGAGCATATTTACGTGGAGCTTTTCTGGCAAAAGGGAGTGTGAATGATCCTAAAAAATCACGATATCATTTAGAGTTTTTGGTGGAACTTCAAGACGAAGCCAATTTTATTAAAGATTTACTTAATTATTTTGGAATAAATGCAAAAGTTATTTTAAGGGAAAAAGGTTATATGACATATGTAAAAGAGGCTGAAAAAATCGGAGATTTTTTGAGATTAGTCAGTGCTAATAATGCAATTTTATACTACGAAGATATTCGCATATATCGTGACCATAAAAATATGACTAATAGACTTAATAATTGCGAGCAGGCTAATGTTGATAAGATAATTAATGCTAGTAATGATCAGCTAGAGGATATCGCTTTAATAAAAGAAAAAATAGGTATGGATGCATTGGATGCTAAACTAGCAGAAGTTATTATCTATCGTGAAAAATATCCAGAAGTTTCTCTATCTGAACTTAGTTATATTATTTCTAAAGAAACAGATAAAGATATTACTAAATCGGGTCTTAGTCATAGATTTAGAAAACTAAGAGAGATTGCTGATAAATTGAGATAGAAGAATATAATAAAAAAATACTAGGGTACTAGTATTTTTTATTTTATAAATAATTTTGATATATTTTTCTTTGGAAGTAACATTTTTAAGTCTTTGTTAATTGTTATTTTATAATGATTAACTTCATCTTTTAGTTTTTCTCCATCAATAGTCCAATATGTTTTATCACTATCTTTAAATGTGATTTCTATTTCATTGCCAGTGTGACAATATATACCAGGGACATTTGTTATTCCTGTTCGCATTAAGATCATTAAAGTCCTTACTAAATCTTTTCTTTTTGCTATGTTACAAAACATTATTTCAAACTGATCATCATTTAGTTTAACATCTCGATAAATGTTATTAAATCCTGCAATTCTATTGGCATTTGATATTAATATTAAAGAGTAGTAACCATGATATGTTTCGCCATTTATTTTATATTCCACTTCATATAATTTAGTTCTATTAAAGAATTCTTTTACACCATTTAGTAAGTAGGCAAAGTGTCCTATTCGTTTTTTAAGTTTTCTTGAAGTTTCGTAAGGTACATTGATAAACTTACCAAAACCTGCGACATAGACGAATGGTTGATCATTTATCAAACCTAAATCTACTTGTTTTATTTCACCTTGTAATATTTTTTCTACGCTTTTTACAATATTTTTATTTAATCCTAGCATATGACCAATGTCATTTGTTGTGCCTATTGGAATATGTGATAAGACTAATTTGTTCTTTCTTTCATTATTCCCTGTAACTATTTCATTAAATGTCCCGTCTCCTCCGATTGATAGTACAAGGTCTGCTTTTTTAATTTGTTTAACGTAATTTATGGCATCACCATTTTTTTCTGTTATATATAGTTTTGTATCATAATCGTATTTTTTTAATATTTTTATTATTTCATCTAGTTCACGTTTTTTGATGCCCTTACCACTTTCCAAATTGCATATTAGTTCACATGTTTTCATCTGCATCACCACTTAAATTATACAAAAAAACTTATTTTTTTTCAATTATTTTGTCTATTATGCCATACAATACTGCTTCTTTTGCTGATAAAAAATGATCTCTTTCTGTATCTTTTTCAATAATTTCTAATGGTTGATTAGTATTTTGGGATAGTATTTTATTTAATTTATCTTTAATTTTTAGAATTCTTTCTGCTGCTATTTTAATTTCAGTAGCTTGTCCTTCGACACCTCCTAGTGGTTGATGAATCATGATTTCTGAATTAGGTAGAGATAATCTTTTTCCTTTTTCACCACTTGATAATAAGAAAGCTGCCATTGATGCTGCCATACCAATGCAAATGGTAGATACTTTGCTTTTGATAAAATTCATCGTATCATAAATAGCCATTCCTGCGGTGATGGAACCACCTGGTGAGTTGATATATAAGCTTATATCTTCATTATTTTGTGAGTCTAAATAAAGAAATTCCGCTACTACTGTGTTAGCTACAGTATCATTTATTTCACCATTTAAAATAATAATTCTGTCTTTTAATAACCTGGAATATATATCATAGCATCGTTCGCCATTTATTTCTTTTTCTATAATCGTAGGAATTAAATTCATTTTATCACCTATTAATAATTTAGTGTAAAGTTTTAATAATATTCATATCAAAATATTACAATATGTGATAAAATAGAATTATATAATGAAGAAGGTGTTGGTATGAAAAATATAACAGTAACATATAACGATAATGAATATGCTTTTGAAAGTGGTACTACAGTAAATGATATTTCTAAAGCTATTTACAAAGGTAAATTTCCTGTTTTATGCGCTTATGTTGGTAACGAACTTTACAGAATTGATAAAGAAGTTAAAGAAAATTGTGATATAAGTTTTGTTACAGTTACAGATTATACTGGTAATAGAATTTATCAAAAAGGTTTAGTTTTTATTTTGTCATATGCATTTAAAGAATTATATGGTTATAATTATTATGTTAAAGCTTGCCATTCAATAGATAAGGCTATTAAAATAAGGACTAACTTGAATCTAACACCAATTAGACTTGAACGTTTAAAAGAAAAAATGAAAGAGATCGTAGAACAAGATTTACCTATTGAAAAGAACTTAGTTAAAAGAAAAGATGCTAAGAAATATTTTGAAAGCATAAAAGATGTTTCTAAGGCCGATACTTTTATTTATAATACTAATCACTACGTTACTTTATATAAACTTGGTGATATGTATGATTATTTCTTTAGTCTGTTACCTACTAGTACAGGAGTGTTTAAAGATTTTAATCTTTCATTTATAGATAAAGGATCATTTGTTTTACAATATCCTACTATTAGTGAAAAAGGTAAAATTCCACCATATGTAGAAAGAGATAAAATAGTTGAAACGTTTGATAAGAACTATAAATTATTTAAAAGACTTGGAATATATAATGTTTCTGATATAAACAGAGTAGTTGCGGAAGGCAATATTTCTGACATAATAAAACTTACAGAAGTTGTTTCTAGTAATGAACTTCTAGAACTTGCTAAGGAAATTGATAATAAAAAAGGAAAAATAAAACTTGTTCTTTTGGCGGGTCCATCTTCAAGTGGTAAGACTACAACTTCAAAAAAACTTGCTATGTATTTGAAAGCCTTTGGTTTTAATCCTAAACCACTATCTATAGATGATTATTTTGTTGATAGAGAAAAGACTCCAAGACTTCCAAATGGTGATTATGATTTTGAATCTTTACATGCAATTAATTTAAGATTATTTAATGATCATTTAAAGCGTTTAATTGCGGGAGAAGAAGTTGCTATTCCAACATTTAATTTCTATAAAGGAAAGAGTGAGTTTTCAGGAAAGAAAATACGATTAGAAGAAAATGATATTTTAATCATTGAAGGATTACATGCAATAAATGAAGATCTTACTAAATCAGTAGAAAAAAATGCTAAATATAAAGTATATGTATCACCATTTACAGATTTAAACATTGATAATCATAATATGATTTCTAATACTGATGTTAGATTACTTAGAAGAATAGTAAGGGATAATCGTACTAGAGGTTATAGTGCTTTAGAAACCATTAATAAATGGAAAAATGTTCGAAATGGTGAAGAAAAAAATATATTCCCATATCAAAATGATGTTGATTTTGTATTTAATTCTTCATTAGTATATGAAATTGGAGTTTTAAAACTATTTGCAGAACCTTTACTATATGGTATTGATAGTTCATCATATTCATATGAAGAGGTTGTTAGATTATTAAACTTTTTAGATATGTTTGTTGGTATATCTACTGATGAAATACCAAGTGATTCAATACTTAGAGAGTTTATAGGTAATAGTTATTTTGAATAGGAGATGATTAGATGAGAGTAGCGATTAATGGATTTGGTAGAATAGGAAGGCTTGTTTTTAGAATTATGGACAACGATCCTGACTTTGAAATTGTAGCAATCAATGATTTAACTGATGCTAAACAATTAGCTCACTTACTTAAGTATGATTCAAGTCAAGGCGGGTATAAAAAAGATAAGATAAGTTATAGTGATAATACTTTAATTGTTGATAATAAAAAAATAAAAGTTTTTGCAGTAGAAGATCCTAGTACGTTACCATGGAAAGATTTAGATATTGATGTAGTTTTTGAGTGTAGTGGTCATTTTACTACAGAAGAGGGTGCATTTAAGCATGTTGCTGCTGGAGCTAAAAAAGTTATAGTTTCTGCTCCATGTAAGGGAAATGTTAAAACAATAGTTTATGGTGTTAATGAAAAGATTTTAACCGGCAAAGAAAAAGTTATCAGTGCTGCTAGCTGTACTACTAATTGTTTAGCGCCAGTACTTAAGGTTTTAAATGATAAATTTAGAATTGACAGAGGTTATATGACTACTATTCATGCTTATACAAATGATCAAGTAGTTTTAGATGTAGCTCATAAAAAAGGAATTGAATCTAGAAGAGGACGTGCTGCTAACATAAATATTATTCCATCATCTACTGGAGCGGCTCAAGCTATAGGACTTGTTATTCCTGAATTAGATGGCAAGTTAAAGGGCTCTGCTATGCGCGTTCCTGTTAGTGACGGTTCTTGTGTAGATCTTGTTTTAGAACTTGAAAAGAAAACAGATGTTGCTAGTATTAATAATGAATTTATTAATAAAAAAAGCGCTGTAATGGATGCTACATATGATCCAATTGTTTCGAGCGATGTTATAGGCAGTAGTTGTGGAGCAGTTGTTGATTTACTTCTTACCGATGTCCTTGATTGTGATGGTAAGCAATTAGTTAAAGTAGTTGCTTGGTATGATAATGAAATGGGTTATTCTAATCAAATGGTTAGATGTGCTAAATATTTTTTAAATATAAAATAAAAAAACATCT
>CAZKTT010000016.1:0-9432 GCA_964555755.1 uncultured Mycoplasma sp. | reverse complement strand
CTAAATGTTGTAAATGCTGATACAATAAATACTCCTCAAATAACGGGAGTAGAATACCCTAGTGCAACAAGCCTAAAAGTAAAATATAAAACAAATAATAGTAATAGTAATTATAGTGTTTTATTATATAATATGACGACAAATGAGTTTGTAAAAAAAGACGTAACAAGTACAAGTCATACTTTTTCAGGTCTTATTACTGGTAAAATATATAATATCAAGATGAAGGTATATTATATTGAGAATAAAAAAGCATATACAAGTGAATGGAGTAATATATTAAGTACAAAACCAAGAAGTGGAGATGTAACGATAAGTAAGATATCCGCTGGAGATAAAAAAGCAACAATAAGTTATAGTACAAATGGATCAGCAGATGGAGTAGAGATCTATGTAGTAGAGAAAAAAGTAAGTTATAAGACAAAAAATAAAACAAGTTATACTCTAACAGGATTAACAAATGGTAAAAAATATACACTAACAGCAAGGACATATTTAAAAAGTGGAGCAACTGGTCCATGGAGTGATAGTAAAACAGTAACACCAAAAAGTGCAACAACAACACCAAAAAAATATACAGTAAAACTTAATTTTACTAGATATACTTTTTCAGGTGAAAGAGGGCAAACAAAAACATTGAGACCAATACCATCAGAAAAGCCTTCGAAGATAACATATAAGAGTACTAACAAGGCAGTAGCTACAGTTAACTATAAAGGAGTAATAAAAACAAAAAAACCAGGTAAAGCTACGATTATAGTAACAGCCAGAAAGAGCTCTAATCCTAGTGTATATAAAAAAGTAAATGTAAAAATAGTAGTACCAAAGTATAGATCACGTACTGCAGCTTTATCGCCATGGAGACATACTCTTATCGATACATTTTTCTATATAAATGGTAGAGCATATAGCTTTTATAAACCATATAGATATACAGAAGTAAAGAATAGTAAAGGAAAAGTAATTAACTTAAAAACAGGAAAACAAGGTAAAACTCAAAGTTGTATAACTTTACCAAATGTTTCTTTACAACGTCAAGGGCTATTTTCAGGGAAAAAGGCTAGATTTTGGTATGAAGATGGAAATGGTGGACATAGACCAAATGCTATAACAAGATATACAAAAAAGCATTCTAAGTATTTAGTTGTAAGCTATCCATATAAAAGTATGAGATCATTAGTCAATAGTGGTAAAATGAAATATGGAGCAGTTGCATGTGTCTCAGGTCACACATACGTTTATATGGGAAAATCCAAAAATGATTATCGTATATATGAATCAGGAACAGTAAGAAGAATAGGTAACGGTACAACAATTGTTTGGGGACACGATAGCAGAGGACATGCTCACAGAATAACGTCATCAATCAAAAAACAAATCGCAGCCTCTGATGCTCAAGGAAGAAGATGGAAAAAAGGCCAAATAAAAGATAGTGCATTCGGAGGAGTGACTTCAGGATATACAGGAACAACAGTTAACATCTTAGTTAACATAAGAACATTCTTAGTAAAAACATCATGTACAAATTGTACTATCACAAAAAGTAATAGATATATGGCTGCCCAAAATGTAAAAGTATCATATAATGGATATGGTAAAAAAATAAAATCTATAACAATAGATGGTAAAAAACTAAGTGCAAGCAATTTAAAAAAGCATCAAAAAAGTTATACATTTAAAAAATTATCAGGAAGTCATATAATTCGTGTAGTATATTAAAAATATAGTTTAAAACTATATTTTTTTTATTGAATGGATTTATTTAAAAAAAGTATTGACAAATAAAAGCTTTTGTTGTAATTTATTGTGTATACAAAAGAGGTGATGATATGCTTAATTTAGCATTTTTAATATCTGTTTTATTATGTTATCATTGTCTTTCGATAAAATGTAAGGACTTTATTTTTGTTGTATAATGACGCTATGGGACTTTAATAGGTTTAGGCGTCATTTTGTTTGTAAAAAAGAAGGAGAATAATATGAAAATATGTTTCGTACATGAAGAATATCCGGAGGAAACAAATTTCGGAGGAATAGCTACCTATCAAAAAATAATGGCAGAATATTTTGCTAATCATGGTGATAGTGTGACAGTAATTGCTCGTGGGGAAAAAGATTTGGATTATTATGAAAACAATGTTCATGTTTTTAGACTAGGATCCAGTAATGACACTAATAATATCAATTCTGTTATTAAATATAGAAAAAAAATATCAACACTTTTACAAAAACTACAATTAAAAAAAGCAATTGATATAATTGAAACTCCTGATTGGGGAGCAAATACTGTATTATTTGAAGACTTTAGAAGAGTACCACTTGTTGTAAGGTTACACACTCCATTAAAAATATGGCTTGAGTATAATAACAATTCATTTGGAAAAGCAAAAGATCAAATTTTAGAATGGGAAAGTCTTATGATGAATAAAGCTGATTTATTAACTTCTTGTTCTCAATTACTCAAAGATATGGTAGGAAAAGATTATGATTTAAAAAAGGAAATAGTAGTAATCCCTAATCCATGTAATCTTATTGATTTTAAGCAAAAAGAAAATAATAAAAACAATAATAAGAAGAATTTAATATATGTAGGAAGCCTTGAAGAGAGAAAAGGAGTTATTATTCTAGCCAAAGCAATTAATGAAGTATTTAAAAAGAATAACGATATAAAATTATACTTTGTTGGCAAGGATACAGTACGCAATAATAAAAATATTTCTACTAAAGAATACATATTAAAAGAAATTGATAAAAAGTATCATAATAGAGTAATTTTTATAGGAGCAGTAAAAAATAGTGAAGTAAGTAAGTACTTAAAAACTGCTGATTTAGCAATTTTTCCCTCATTATTTGACAATTATCCATACACTATTTTGGAAGCTATGGCTACAGGCAATACAGTATTAATAAGTGATAATATTGGCCTTTGTGATATTGTAAATGGCAATAATTATATATTTAAAAGTGGAAATGTTTCGGACCTAACTTTAAAAATATTAGATTTTTTAGAAAATAATGATTTATCTATTAATATAGAAAATATAAATAATGTCAAAAACGAATGTAATCCTGATGATATTTGTAATAAAATGAAAAAACTTTATATGAAAACTATTAAGGAGTATCATAATGAAAATACAAGATAATACAGGATTATGTATGGCAATTAAAGAAGTTTTATGTGTTGATAAGAAAGAAAAAATAAGTTTCTTTGACATGAATAAAACTCAGTTAGCCAATAATGTATATGGTTTAGAAATAAAAAGAAAAAAATATGTATTGAAAGAGTATAAATATAATTACGATTTTAATTTAAGTGAATTGTTATATAATATTTATAAAAAAAATAGTATTAATTTTTTGAAACCTATTAACAAAGAAATTATAAATATAAAGGGAATAAACTATAATATTTTTAATTATTTATCTAGTTGTGATGGGATTGCTACTGATGAATTTATAATTAATTTGGTAAAAATTGATAGAAGAGTAAATTTTAAATCAAATTTAATAAGTAAGTGTGATTATTATTATAATTATTTGTGTAATTTAAATACCCATAAGTTAGAGGAAACAAGGAAAGTACTTGATGAGTATTCTTCTATAAAAGATAATGCTATATTTTATGATTGTTATTTAAATCATGGTGACATATCAAAATCAAATTTGTTGTTTAATAACGGTATTCCATATATAATAGACTTTGATGAAGCAGTAGTTACTACTGAGTTATATGATTTAGCAGTTATGATAGTTAAACTAAAAACTAATTCATCAAATTTTGATTACGATGATGTTAAATTATTGATCCACAAACTAAATGATGATAGGTATTCAATGGAAGATTATAAAAGATGTATAAAAATATATCTTTGTAAAATTCTACTGGAGAAGTTTTATTTATATGAAATTGGAAAAATTAATTTGTTCGATGATGTACAAAAAAAAGATAGTTATTTGAAGTATCTTAAATTACTTAAAAATGCAGATAAAATAAAGGAGTAGTATATGAGACAAAAAGTAATTGCAATTACAGGACCAAGTGGTGTAGGAAAAACTACACTTGGAGATTTATTAATTGAGAGAAATCAGTTTGTTTATCCTGTTCATAGCACCACTAGAAATCCAAGACCTGATGACAAAATAGGATTTTACAATTATTTATCTCATGATGTTTTTAAGGATTATGCGCTTAACAATGATTTTATGTTTTGGTCCGGCGATAGTGATATTATTTCTATAAATAATGGAAATTTTTATGGTATTTTAAATAAGGATTTTAATTATTTAAGCGATTATGATAAAATATTAATGTTCATATCATATAAAGATGTATTAAGTGTTTTAAAACTAAAGAATAATGAATTTGATGTGGATATAGTTAATTTAATATATGATAATTTAGAGAATGCTATGATTGAACGTTTATCTGATGAAAAAAGAGGACATTCATGGACAGATATTGAAAATAGAATTAATTGTGCAAAAGATTATGAAAAACAATTTAAACAAGTAATGAGTTTACCTAATATATTAAAAATTCCTACGGATATTTATGGAGTAGAGGAGACTTATAATATTGTTAGAAAAAGATTAGTAAGATAGGTGAGGTATAATGGAATATTGGGATTTATATGATTATTATGGAAATAAGAAAAATAAGAAAGCAATAAGAGGTTCAAAACTAAATAATGATGACTATCATATCGTTGTTAATGCTTGGATAATGAATAGCAAAGGGGAGTTTTTAATTACTCAAAGATCTGCACATAAAAGTCATCCTCTTATGTGGGAATGCACTGGAGGATCAGCTCTACGAGGTGAAAAACCACTTGATGCTGCAGTAAGAGAAGTAAAGGAAGAGTTAGGAATTAGTGTCGATAAAAAAAATGCTCAGTTAATTGGAACAACCAGAAGATTTTATAAAAACTGCCCAGACATACTATTTGTTTGGTTGTTTAAAGAAGATATTCCTTTGAAAAGAGTTAAAGTACAAGAAGAAGAAGTAAATGATGTAATGTGGGCTTCTCCTGAGAAAATAATAACATTATTAAAAAATAATAAATTTGAAGCCAATTCACTTTTTAATAAAATTATTAATTTAAATAGTAAACCTTCATTTTATTACTTGGGTTTTAATGCTAATAATGCTATTGGAAATGAAGATTTTTTTGATGGTATGGTCACTTTAAATCCTAACAATACTAAAGGCAATATTTTTTATACTGAAAAACCTATAAAAGAAAAAGATGAAAAATTTATGAAGGAATACAAAAAGTATTTATTAACAACTATGAAAAGACTAACAAAAGAAAAGAAGAATACCGTATTTTTAGCGTTTAACAAAAAGATAAAAAACTTATTAAAGGATATAGATAACTACAATATAGTTAGTGAAAAAGATTATGTTTTGATTGATAGTTTAAATGATAAGAAAAATATCAGGGATTTGTTAAGGGATGAAATTCCTGTTATTGAAACCAAATGGATTGATAAGAAAACTGATTATTGCACTATTTCAAAAGAATTAAATTCTTCTTCATTCGTACTTCAAGGACAAACTGGTGCTGGAGGGAATAATACTTTTCTTATTGAGGGAGAGGAAAAATTCAATAAGTATTCTAAGTTATGTGATGATAAATATTTTATATCAAATTATATAGAGCATTTACCAATCAACTCTACTATTATAGTAGGAGAAAAAAACATTATTAAGCTACCGTCATCTGTGCAATTAATTGCTAAGAAAAATGACAATTTTAACTATGTGGGAGCAGATTTTATATATTATCAAACTTTAGATAATAAAATAAAGGAACAAATAGAAAACTATAATGATATAATTGTAGACAAAGTAAAAAAAATGGGATATAAAGGCATATTGGGTATTGATTATATCATAGACTCTGAAGATAATGTTTATTTTATGGAAATAAATCCAAGATTTCAGTCTTCTTCATTTTTAATCAGTGAGTATTTAAATAAATACTGTTCTACAACAATTGGTGAAATGCACTATATGGCAATTAGTAATATGTACATAGGAAATAATTATATAGAAAAAATAGATAAGAGTTTTGTTAATTGTTACAAAAAAGATGACTATAATGAATTTAAAAAACCTACTATTTTAAAACAAGGTTATTACTATCGTAACAAATCTAGTAATTTTAGAAAAATATATAATTATTCAATTCTAAAACACGGAGATTTTCAAAAAAGAAAGAAAGATAATTGATTTTGCTTATAAAACATGTTAAAATATTGCTGATATTTTAAGGGGAAAAGGTGATTAGTTTATGACCGAATTTGAAAAAGAAGAATTAAAACTAGAAGATGTATTAAAGAAATATGAAGATGTGATTGAAGATTTAGAACTTCGCATTGAATTCTTACCTGGTAAATATAGAGATAATCCATATTTACTTGCTAATTTTTTAAGTAGTTATACTACAAAATTAGAACTTATGAAAAAATGTAAAGAAAAACCATATTTTGCAAGAATAGATTTTAAAATAGATGGCGAAGAAAAAACACATGAATGTTATCTAGGTAAAGTAGGAGTAATAAATGAAGATAATGAAACAATTACAGTAGATTGGAGAGCTCCAATTGCATCAGTATATTATGATAGTAATATAGGTAGAGCTTCTTATGAGGCTCCTGAAGGCACTATAAATGGCGAATTGTTATTAAAAAGACAATATGAGATAGAAAAGAGCAAACTTTTAGAATTTAGAGATGTAGATACTGTATCAAACGATGAAATATTAAAACCATATTTAAATGCTAATGCTGATAATAGATTAAAAAGCATTGTTGCATCAATTCAATCAGAACAAAACGACATTATAAGAGAAAAACTATATAAGAATTTAATAGTTCAAGGAGTCGCAGGATCTGGAAAAACAACAGTAGCACTTCATCGAGTTGCTTATCTAGTTTATAACAATATGAATAGAATCAAACCAGAGCAGTATTTAGTAATCGGTCCAAACAAGTTTTTTGTCAATTATATCTCTGGAGTTCTTCCAGATTTAGATGTTAATAATGTTGAACAACTTACATATGAAGAATTAACTAAAAAAGTTCTTGATGAAGAATTTGAAATGTTACCTGAACAAGATAATTTATTAAAGTCAATCAATAATCCTAGTAAGATGTTTTTTGAAAGACTTAAAACTTCCAATGTATATAAGAATGCTATTAATAATTATTTAAATGATTATGAGAAAAAGAATATTGCCATTAATGATTTAAAAATAAATGGTTATTTACTAATACCTAAAGAAATTATAAAAAAAGTTTATGATGAAACAGAAGACACTGTTCTTGATATGTCAATTTTGTCTAAAAAGGTAGATAGAGCATCTTTGATGCTTAGAAAATATATTGAAGATAATAAAGAAACTATATCTTCAACAATTAGAAAAGAGTATTCCAAAAGAATTGAAGGCATGAGTAAATCTGCAATAGAAAAAGAAAGAAAAGTGCTACAAAAAATAGAAAAAGAACTTGATAACAAGTGTAATCAAACTTTAAAGAAGTATTTTGCTAAAAGTAGTCCTAAAATATTGCCTTTATATTCTGATTTTCTAAATAGTATTGATAAATATATAAATATAGATGAATATGACATATCTAAAGAAGCTATCGAAGCCTCAAAAAGAGTAAAAAATAAAAATATAGAGTTTGAAGATTTAGCAGCACTACTATATATGAAATATAAAATATCTGGACCTGAAGAATGTGAAAAATATAAACATGTAGTAGTAGATGAAGCACAAGATTATGGTGAGTTCAACTTTAGCTCTTTAAAAGAATTAATGCCTAATGGGACCTTTAGTATATTTGGGGATTTATCACAATCTATTTATCAATACAGAAGCATAAACAACTGGGAAAAAGTAATAGATGAGGTATTTGATAATAAATGTGATATGAAATATTTATTAAAAAGTTACAGAACTACTACTGAAGTTATGAATGCTGCCAATAATATTATTAATAGTTTAAACTTAAAACCAGCAGAACCTGTTATTAGACATGGTAAAGATGTGGAAATTAAACAAGTAAATGAAGATGATAAGATAGAAACTATTAAAAATATTATATTAAATTCCAAAGAGAACGGTCATTCTTCAATAGCAGTAATTTCTAAAACAGAAGATGAATCTAACAAGATACATAGTGGTTTAAAAGAAATTGGTTTAGAAATAGAAAATATAACAACTGGTAGTGAAGTATATAATGGAGGAATATGTACTTTACCTAGTCATTTAGCTAAAGGATTAGAATTTGATAGTGTAATTATCTCCGATGCTGATGAAAGTATATATAATAGTGAAAAAGCTATTGATATGAAACTATTATATGTAGCAATGACAAGACCCCTTCATGAATTAAATATACTTTATACAAACGAAATTAGCATTCCATTACAAAATGAAAAGAAGAGAAGTAGATAAAAAGACTGAATTTCAGTCTTTTTTTGTATAAAAAAATTTTTATATCATATTGTTAAATAGAAAGAGAGTGATACTATGGATAAACAAGAAATAATAAAAAACATTGCCTATAGAACTGGAGGAGACATTTATTTTGGAGTTGTCGGAGCTGTTAGAACTGGAAAATCAACTTTCATAAAAAAAGTAGTCGAAACTCTTGTTGTTCCAAATATAGAAGATGAGTATGAAAGAAAAAGGACTTTAGATGAAATACCTCAATCAAGTGGAGGAAAAACAATAATGACAATAGAACCTAAATTTGTACCTAATAATGTTGCCAAAATAAAAATAGATGATATGACTTGCAATATGAGATTAGTGGATTGTGTTGGTTATGTAATAGATGAAGCAAAAGGATATGAAGATGAAAATGGTCCTCGTATGGTGAAAACACCTTGGTATACTGAAGAAATACCTTTTGTTGAAGCTGCAGAAATAGGTACTGAAAAAGTCATAAAAGATCATTCTAGTATAGGAATAATAGTGACAACAGATGGTTCATTTGGAGAATTTAAAAGAAAAGATTATGTTGAAGCAGAAGAAAAAATAGTAAATGAACTAAAAAATATCAATAAACCTTTTATAATTGTTCTAAACACAGCAAAGCCTAATACTGTAGAAACTGAGAGTTTAACTAGAGACCTTAAAGAAAAATATGAAGTACCTGTTTTACCTATAGATGTAATAAACATGACAGAAAAAGAAATAAATAATATTTTAAAAGAGGCATTATATGAGTTTCCAATAATTGAGGTAAAGGTAGATATACCAGAGTGGATTGGAGTATTAAAACCAAATCATTATTTAAAAAAGGCTTACATAGAAAAAATAAAAGAAAGTGTAATTGAAGTAGATAAACTGCGAGATGTAGATAAAATAATAGACCATTTTGATAGTGAGTATATAAAAAATTCTTACATGTCAT
>CAZKTT010000015.1:8621-9863 GCA_964555755.1 uncultured Mycoplasma sp. | reverse complement strand
GGAGAAGTAAATGCTACCGATTCTATTGTGATGCTAGGAATAGGTTTATCCCTATTAGCAATTAGCTTAATTGGTGAATCTAAAAAATAATAAATAAGAAAGGAAGTGGTAAAATGTTAATATCTACAACTGATCAAATTCCAGAAAAAGAAATAAAAACAACATTAGGTTTGGTAAAAGGAACAATAGTTCAATCTAAACACGTTGGTAAAGATATAATGGCTGGATTAAAAACTATCGTCGGCGGAGAAATAAAAGGTTACACTGAAATGATTATAGAAGCTAGAGAAACAGCTACTGAAAGAATGATAGAAGAAGCAAAAAAACTTGGAGCTGATGCCATAGTGGGAGTAAGATATGGTACTTCTGCTGAAACAACTCAAGGAGCCGTAGAAATGTTAGCTTATGGTACAGCTGTTAAGCTAAAATAATCATATATAATAGCACTAATTAAACAGTGCTTTTATTTTTAATTTTTAATAATATTTACTAGAGTAGTAATTTACATATTACTGTATACATGATATAATGTTTAACAGTGAAAGGAAGAGATCTATGGATAAACTTACTAAAGAAGAAGTACTTCATGTAGCAGAACTTGGTAAGCTAGAATTAACTCCTAGTGAAGTAGAAAAATTTTCTTATGACCTTAAAGTATTATTTGATGAAATAGATAAAGTAAATGAACTTGATTTAGACGTATCAGAAGGTATGATTAGTCCTTCAGATAATAAAATTGAGATGTTTTCTGATGAAATAAAAACTTTAGACAATCCATCTAAATTAATTGAAAACGCACCATTAAAATATGAGAATTTTATAGAAGTGGCAGGTGTTTTTGATGAGTAAGTATTTAAATTTAAGTATTAAAGAATTACATGATTTATTAGTTAATAAAACTATTAAACCAGTTGATCTTGTTAATGAAGCATTTGCTAGAATAGAAAAAGATGAATTAAACTGTTTTATAAGTTCTGACAAAGATATGGCAATAAAACGCGCTTCATCTTTAGGAGAACCAGAAAAAAACAATATTCTTTGGGGATTACCTATTGCAATTAAAGATAATATTGTAACAAAAGACATGAAAACAACTGCAGGTTCTAAGATGCTTGAAAATTTCATGTCATCATATGATGCTCATGTCATTGACTTAATAAATGAAAATAAAATGATAATAATTGGAAAAACAAATATGGATGAATTTGCCATGGGATCATCTAATCAAACAAGTTATTTTGG
>CAZKTT010000015.1:0-8521 GCA_964555755.1 uncultured Mycoplasma sp. | reverse complement strand
TTGAAAATGCAGCTTTGCTTAACATATTATGTAAAAAAGATAACAGAGATTTAACTCAAAAAGGTGGAGATGAAGATTTTACTTCTTTAATAGGAAAGCCTATCAAAGGAATGAAAGTAGCAGTACCAGAGTTCTATGTTAGCGATGCTATTGATCCTGAAATATTAAAAAAGTTTAATAACATTAAAACTCTTTTAGAAAGAAATGGTTGCAGTGTTGATATAGTTTCAATACCTTATATCGATTATGCTGTACCTTTATATCAAATTATTGCTTTAGGAGAAGCTAGTTCTAATTTAGCAAGGTTTGATGGAATAAAATATGGTTATAGCACCAGTAAATTTAAAAATATAGATGATTTCTATAAAAAAACTCGTAGTGAAGGCTTTGGCAACGAAGTAAAACGTCGTATCATGGTTGGATCATTTATGCTTTCAGGAGAAAATGTTTCTGAGTATTATAACAAAGCACTAAAAATAAGAAAAAGCATTTCGCTTGCTTTTGAAAAAGTATTTAAAGATTATGATTTAGTAATTGGTCCTACAACAACATGTTTACCTTATGAAATAGGATCATCATTAGATGATCCAAATAAATCATTTGTAGATGATATTCTTTCTATACCAGTTAATATGGCTGGACTTCCTAGTATGAATATACCTGTTGGTTTCTCTAAAGATAAGTTGCCAATTGGTATGCAAATAATAGGAAATAAATGGGATGAAAAAACTATCTATAAACTAGGATCATTTATTGAAAAAGAATTAGATTTAAACCTTGCTCCTGGAGGTGAAAATAATGAGTAATTATAAACCAACCATAGGGATTGAAGTTCATCTAGAATTAAATACTAATGCTAAAGTATTCTCATCTTCAAAAAATGATTATGGAAAAATAGCTAATACAAACATTAATGAAATAGATTTAGCTTATCCAGGTGTACTTCCTTGTTTCAACAAAGGAGTACTTGATAAAGCTCTTTTAGCATGTTTAGGACTTAATATGAATATTTCACGTGAAATGCATTTTGATAGAAAAAACTATTATTATCCTGATCTACCTAAAGGTTATCAAATAACACAATTCAATACACCAATTGGGACAGATGGTTATTTAACTCTATCGACTGGTAAAAAGATAGGTATATCTGATATTCATATTGAAGAAGACACTTGTAAAAGTCTTCATCATAACAACAAAACATTATTAAACTATAATAGATGTGGTGTACCACTAATTGAAATAGTTTCAGCTCCAGACATGAATAGTAAGGAAGAAGCAATGGATTATGCACTTCGTCTTCGTGAAATGATGCTTTACTTAGGAGTATCAGACTGTAAGATTGAAGAAGGATCTATGCGATTTGATGTTAATATATCAGTTTCTAAGGATAATAATTTGGGAGTTCGTACTGAAGTTAAGAATATTGGCTCAATATCTAATATAGGGGATGCAATTGACTATGAAGTAGAAAGAAAAATAAAAGAAATCGAGGCTGGTAAAAAGATGACTTTAGATACTAGAAAATTTGATTCAAGTACTGGAAAAACAGTATTTATGAGAAATAAAGATACTAATACTGATTATCGTTATTTCCCAGAACCAGATCTTCCTTATATCTATTTAGATGAATCAGATATAGAAAAAAGTAAAGAAGGATTAACAATGTTACCTAATGAAAGAAGAAATCTATATAAAGAAAAAGGTATTTCGGAAATAAATACAGAAAAACTAATAGCTAATAAAGAATTATCTGACTATCTAAACTTATTCTTAGAAGAAAATATAGATTTTGTCATTAGTAGCAATATCTTACTTGGAGATATTGAATCATATCTAAATAAAACAGGTAAAAGTATTTTTGATACTAAACTTACTAAAGAAAAATTTATAAAAGTAGTTGAAGCTCTAAAATCAGAAAAAATATCTTCAAAAATATTTAAAGAAATATTAGAAGATTATTTAGAAAAAGATAAAGATTTAGATGCTATTTTAAACGAAAAAGGGTTAGTAATAGTATCAGATACAAAGGAAATAACTGCTTTTGTTCTAGAAGTAGTTAAGAAATATCCTGACTCAGTAAGTGATTATAAAAAAGGTAAAGATAATGCAATTAAGTTCTTAATGGGTATGATCAAAGAATCAAAAGGAAAAATAAATCCTCGTTTATCAGGAGAAAATTTAAAAGATATATTGAATAAATAAATTGATTATTAATTAAATATAAGATATAATAATTTAAAGTAGGAGTGATATATATGGGAAAGATAGGTAAGACTATAAAAGATAATAAATATACAACAATCGTATTTTGTTTGTTTTTAGGTTTTTTCTTATTAGCATGGGTTATGTATGGAATCGTAATGCCATCTGATAAAGAAAAATATGGAGATAGATTAAAAGGAATTGAACAAGTAGAAGTTACAGAATCTAATAAAAGTGAATTAATTAGTGCTGTAGAAAAAGTGGATTATGTTTCTTCTTGCAAAGTACACGTAAGTGGAAAAATAATTAATGTCTTAGTAGAAGTAAAATCTGGCACTAAAACAAAAAAAGCAAAACAAATAAGAGAAACTGTCTTAAAGAATATATCTGATGATAAAAAAGATTTTTATGATATTCAATTATTTATCACAAATCAAAAATCTGATGCTCCAGGTTATCCTGTAATTGGATATAAAAATTCAAGTGAAAGCAAATTTGTTTTTTAGGAGTTTAACATGAAAAAAAATAGTAAAAAGAAAAAAAATCAAAAACAAAAAACTCATTATTTAAAGTATTGTATAATTACAATTATTGTAATTCTTTTAGTAGTGACTGCTTATTTCTTCTTAACTGCAAAAGATAATAATAATAATTTAACTATTATAGAAAAACAATGGATAATGAAAAATAAAACTACTTTAATAGATATAAATATACCTAATAATCTAAGTGTAATTGGGGATAATGGTAAAGGATTAGTATTCGATTACATTAATAAAATAGAAAAAGAAACTGAATTAGAATTTAATAAAAAATCATATAACTATCCAACTTCTAATATGACTGGATTATCAATTGCAGTATTAGAAAATGATGATAAATTAAAAGCTAAGGATGAGTTAATAACAGAAGACAATTATGTTTTAATAAGTCCTATAGAAACTCAAGTTTTGGATTTAAATGAATTATATGGTTCTAAAATTGGAGTATTAGAACAACAAGAGACAATTATTAAGAATTCGGTTGGTAAAGGGTATAATTATGAATCCTTTGCAGATATAAATAAACTAATTACTAATTTAAAAAATAAAAAAATTAATTATGCAATAGTACCTAGATATTATTGCTTAAAAGACATTGTTAAAAATAAAATGTATATAAATTATACTTTTGATAATTTAACAAATAAAATTGTTCTTAGACTAAATGACAATGAACGATTAAATGGAATATTATTAAAGTATTTAGAAAACTTTAATAATGATAATTACATGAACAGTTATGAAAAATCATTCATGAATTTTTACGTTGAGAATACTGACATTACTGACGTAGAAAAATCTTCTTTATCTAGCAAAATATATCATTACGGATATGTTAAAGGTAGTAGCTATAACATCAAAAAAAGTAAAGAATTATATGGATATGCTGGAGAATATGTAAATTTACTTTCTAATATGGCTAATGTTGATATTGAGTATAAAGAATATAAAGATCCTCAATCACTAGAAGCTGCTATAAGTAGGGGAGAACTAGATTTTGCTTTTATTAATTTTAATTATAATAATCAAAATGGATTATTTACTAAAAGCAAATTTTTCCCTAGATTAGTTGCTCTTAGTGCTACTAATTATCAATTAGATAAAAAACAAGGACTTCAAAATAGAAAGCTTTATACAATTAAAAATACTTATTTAGAAGACTATTTAAAAGATAATTATAGTTCACCACTGGAATTAATTAAATCACCAACTAATAGTATTCCTGAAGATGGTATATTAGTACTTGATGAAATTGATTACTATCATAATGCAACTTCATTACAAGATTATTACATGTTGCTTAAAGATAGTTATGATGCACCATACAGATTCTATGTAAAAAGTGATGAAGAAGTATTGTATAAATTTATTAATTTTATGTTAACTTATGCTGATTCTAGTGATATAAAAGCTAATAGTATTAATAAATTAACTATTAATTCACTTAGTGAGGGCGAATTTAAACATTTATATTTGATAGTACTATTAATAGTAATAGTTCCTGTAATAGTATTATTCGCCTTAGTAGCACTTACTAAGAATAGAAAGAGTATTAAACTATTACGTAAAGAAGATGTCTTGAAGTATAACGACATGCTTACATCCCTTAAGAACAGAAATTATTTAAGAGCTCATATTGACGAATGGGATGAAGCTAAAATAACTCCTAGAACAGTTATAATTATAGATTTAAATAATTTAAAATATGTAAATGATAATTATGGACAAGAAGAAGGTAATGTATTAATTAAAAAAGCAGCAGCTATACTTATTAATACACAACTTGAAAAAAGTGAAATTATCAGAACTGATGGTAATGAATTCTTAGTATATTTAATTGGTTATAACAAAACACAAATAAATACATATATCAATAAGCTTTCAAAAGAATTTGAAAAATTACCATATAACTTCGGCGCAGCAATTGGATACAGCATGATTGAAGATGAAATAAAAACAATAGATGACGCCATAAACGAAGCAAGTATTGAAATGAGAAAGGATAAAGAAGAGAATTATAAATAATGGAAAAAGTGAAAGAAATAAGGAAAACTTTTACAACTATTTTACGCAAACCAGAAATGCAAATACTTCCAGGCCAAATAGCGTTTTATTTGCTTATGTCAATAATTCCTATCGTGGCACTAACTGCAATTGCGGCATCATATATAACTAAAAGTTTTAACTATTTAGATATTATTAACACAGTTATGCCAGATGCACTTGCTAAAATTCTTATTGCTTTATCAAACAATATGCAACTTCAAGGTGTGGCATTTATCCTTTTACTTTACATTTTTGTAGGATCAAATGCTCCATCTTCAATAATTATTGCCTCTAATATGCTGTATGAACATAAGCAACCTAGTTATATTAGACTAAAAACAAAAGCATTTATAATGACAATCATGATAGCATTCTTGCTGCTATTTGTAATACTTATACCGCTTTGTGGTGATTTAATACTTAAAGTAGTATTACAATTATTTGATGTTAACTTAATAGGATATTATGCAATAATTTATCAAGTAATAAAAATAATAGTATCTTGGCTAATAATATATACAATAATAAAACTCTTATATACTATGGCTCCAGATAAAAGAATAAAAAGTAAAACTACCACTAAAGGAACAATATTTACTACAATAAGCTGGATAATAGCTACTTATTTATTCTCGTTTTATATTACGAATATAGCCAAATATGATGCAATTTATGGTAACTTTGCCAATATATTAATATTACTTATTTGGGTTTGGTTCTTAGCATATTTATTCGTTATAGGAATGGCAATTAATGTTGATAGTTATCAAAAACAAGGGATGTGTAGTAATGAAAAAACAAAAAAAGAAAGAGGAAAAAAAATCAAAGAAGAAAACTGATATAAAACAAATAAAGAAACATATCAAGCATCTTTTAAAAACTACTAAACATATAATACTTGATAATAAAATATTATTAGTTTATGTAGTTGGAGCAGTTATTAATGGAATTATACTAAGAATATTTACTATACATAGTATTTTTAGTATTACTCCTTTCTTAGGAGATTTAATAATTACTTTGATGTTCTCTTCTTTATACTTTTTAATAAAAAAAAGATATCGCTTCTTGTATTTAATAGTTATATCTTTAATAAGCACTTTAGTGTGCCTTTCTAATATTGTTTACTATTTTTATTATAGTTCATTTATATCTATCACATTCTTTTCATTTGCGCTTACAAATGGAGAAACTGGAGACTCAAATGTATTAGGAGATCTTTTACAATTAAAATTTTTCATATTTATTTGGCTTCCAATAGCACTTTGTATCTTTCACAGAAAATTTAAAAATAAATCTGCAGAAGATCACGCTTTTAGAAGTGTAACTAAAAAAAATACATTTAAAAACATTTATACTTGGATTTTAATACTTTTTATTGTGTTTTTAACAACGCTAAAACCAGTAGATTTTTCAAGACTATATAGTCAGTGGAATAGGGAATATCTAGTATCTAGATTTGGTGTATATATGTACCAAATAAATGATATAGTAAAAAGTGTAGAACCTAAAATGGCAACATTATTTGGAAAAGATAAAGCTAATCGTGATATAGATAATTTTTATGAAAATAAACCAAAAGAAAAACATAATAAATATACTAATATTTTTAAAGGTAAAAATGTTATCGCAGTACATGCAGAAAGTATGCAACAAGTATTAATAAACATGAAAATAAACAATAAAGAAGTAACTCCTAATCTAAATAGATTAGCGGACGAGGGATTATATTTTGATAATTTCTATTCACAAGTAAGTTTTGGTACAAGTAGTGATACAGAGTTTACTTTAGCAACTTCAGTTTTACCTGTATCGAGTGGGACAGTATTTATAAATTATGCTGATAGGAGTTATGCTTCAATGTATGATGTCTTAAGAAATAAAGGTTATTATACCTTTAGCATGCATGCCAATACTGGAGATTTTTGGAATAGAAATATCATGCATCAAAACTTAGGATATGATAAGTTTTATGATAAAAGTTCGTATAATATAGACGAACAAATAGGATTTGGATTAAGTGACCATTCATTTATAAAACAATCAGTAGATTACATCAAAAAAATAAATAAAGAAAACAAAAGGTTCTATGGGACACTTATTACTTTAAGTAATCATACTCCTTTTGATTATGATGATTTATTTGGTAAGTTTGATGTTAAATTTCACAAAAAAGGAGTAACATATCAGTATATGGATGATACTAAATTAGGCAACTATTTTGTATCTGCCCATTATGCTGATAAGTGTTTGGGAGAACTCGTTTCACGCCTAGATGATGCGGGAATTTTAGATGATACAATAATCATGATATATGGTGATCATGACGCCAGAATATCTACTTCCCAATGGGAAAGATTCTATAACTATGATTATCAAACCAATGATGTGAAAGATGAAAGTGATCCTTCCTACAAAGAACTAGATTATTACTGGCAAGAACTAAATAGAAAAGTACCATTAATAATCTGGACAAAAGATAAAGATTTTCAAACTAACTATAGCAAAACAATAAGTACCGCTATGGGCATGTATGATGTTGCACCAACTCTTTTAAACATGCTTGGTACAAGTAATAAATATGCCCTAGGAACAGATATAATGAATAAAAAAGACAATGTAGTAGTCTTTCCAAATGGTAATTATGTAACTAATTATATTTACTACAACGATAATAGTGATGAGTATCAGCTTTTAACAGATAAAAATGTAAGCAAGAACTATGTCAAGAATAAAAATAGTTATTCTAAAAAAATAATTGATGTATCTAATGATATCATTGTATATAATTATTTCGGCAACAAATTTAGTAGTGATTATAAGGAGGAATAATGGAAAAAAATAAAAGAAAAAAACAAATAATAATACTAATTGTACTAGTTTTAATTCTATTATTACTAGTTGGTGGTTTTGCCTATTATAAAATGTTTTATAATAAACAAAAAGAAACTACTGTTGTTGATTCCATACCTGAATATGGTTATACCTTAGAATCTGATCAACCTAAAGTATATAGAGATCTATTTAAAAAACTAGTAAAAGTTTTAAATAGTGAACCAGTAGATGAAAAAGAGTATGCCACACTAATTTCACAAATGTTTGTTATTGATTTTTATAATTTAGATAATAAAAAATCAAAAAATGATGTCGGAGGTATTCAGTTTTTTAGAGAAGAAAATGTAGATAATTTTGTTTTAAAAGCCTCAGATACTGTTTATAAATCAATTATTCAAAACCTTGATGGAAAAAGAAATCAAGAACTTCCAGAAGTAAATTCTTCCAAATTAGTAAGTCTAACTAATGATAAGTATAAATATAAAGACATAAACGATGATAAAGTATATATTGCAAAAGTAAACATAGGATATAAAAATGATTTAGGATATCCAAAAGAAGTAACAGTAAAATTACTTCATACAGGTAAAAAATTAGAAATATACGAAATGGAATAAGAAAAAAATTAGTTTTTAAAATTAACATAAAAAATGATTGTTTAAAATCATTTTTTTTATTATAAAAAAAGCAAAAATATGTTGAATTTTTCAATGAAAAATGCTAATATGTATATAAGAAAATAGGTGTTAAAATGAACGATAAATTTGTAAGAAAATTTAACAACTTAAAAATAAAATATAAAAAAGACAAAAAGAAAAGTTTGTTATTATTAAGTAGTTTCTTAATGGTAATATCTTTTTTGTGTGGTTCAAGCTATGCCTATCTAACATATA
>CAZKTT010000014.1:8804-10094 GCA_964555755.1 uncultured Mycoplasma sp. | reverse complement strand
AATACCAAACTAGAAAAATTTAATTTAAATGGTACAGATAAACATATTACAATTGATATATTTGGTGAAGTAATAAAAGGAAAATTGAATATAATCAAAACAAAAGGAGGAGCAGGAGAGAGCTTTAGCAGAGAAAAAAACGCTAGTTTTGATATCTTAGATAAAAATGAAAAAGTAGTAGCATCTTTAACTACAGATGAAAAAGGTTTAGCAACTATTGAATTACCCTATGGCAAATATAAAATTCATCAAACAAAAGGTGCAAAAAACTATGTTTTCCCTGATGATAAGAAAGTAGAAATCTTAGAAAACAAAGTATATGAAATTCAGTTAAAAGATATAAAACTATCAAAATTATTATTTAGTAAAACCGATATATCTACATCTAAACCAATACCTAATACAGAAATAGAAATTTATAAAGAAAATGATGAAATAGTTTTTAAAGGTAAAACAAATAACAGAGGAATAATCGAAGTATCAAATCTAGAAATAGGAAAATATTACATTTTGGAAAAAAATGCTCCTAAATACTATAGACTAAATAATGAAAAAATGTATTTTGAAATAATAGAAAATGGTAAAGTAATAAAAGCCAATATGAAAGATGAAAGAAAAGAAGGTAATTTAATATTTAAAAAGTTTGACTATAATACTAAAAAACCACTGAAAAAGGCATTAATTGAAATATATTGGAAAGATAATGATAATAAAAAAATATATAAAGGTGAAACGAATAGTAAAGGTTTGATAAATATAACAAAAATGAAAGTTGGGAAATATTGTCTAAAAGAAATAAAAGCTCCAAGTGGATATGTAAAGAATAATAAAAAAGTATGTTTTGAAATATCTAAAGAGAATCAAACAGTAAAAGTTCTAATGGGAAATAAACAAGAAATAAATGTTCCAGATACTATGCTCAACACATCAAAAATAACTATAATAATAAGTGCATTTTTCTTGATATTAGGCAGTTTTATAATGTATGAGGCATATAGAAAAAATTAGTTTCTTACTAGGAATAATAGTATTATTAATAGGTATAATATGTTTGCCAAGAGAACAAATAGCAAAAACCATAAAGAATAAAAAAGAGAATATAGAAATAAACACTATTTTAAAAGATATAGATAATAAAAATAATAACAAAGTAATTAAAAAATATAAATATATCATATTAATTCCTAAAATAAATTTAAAAAAGCCTATATATGATATAGAATCCAAAGAAAACAATGTCAATAAAAACATTCAAATGATAAAGAATTATAGCAATTTAATAGTACTGGC
>CAZKTT010000014.1:297-8794 GCA_964555755.1 uncultured Mycoplasma sp. | reverse complement strand
ACCAAAATAAAAAATTTAACCAAAGATGATATTATTTATCTTTATGATGATAATAATAAACATACATATAGAATAACAAAAAAGTATAAATTAAAGAAAACAGGTAAAATAGAAATAAAGTATCTATCAAATAGTGATTTATTAGTACTTACTACATGTTATAATTCAAAAAAACAATTAGTAATTATTGCAAAACAGATTAATAACTATATTTATTAACCTGTTTTTATTTGAAGAATTCAAAAAAAATGATACAATAAAAATGGTGATAGGTATGAAATTAAGTAAAATAATAATTCCTATAGCTATTTTAGTTATAATATGTTTAGCAGCAGGTATATATAGCTATATCGAAAACAGTAAAGATAGTGTAATATTTAAAAAAGAATATGAATCATATAATAATAAAAAATGGGAGTATGATAACGTAAAAGGAAAATATCATGAAATAAAAATTGATAGAAATAATCCAATTGTTTATTTAACAGACGATAATATAGTAAAAGAATTAACATCAGGAACAAAAATAATATTATTTAGTTTTCCTGATTGTAATTGGTGTAGATCAGCTATTCCACCTCTACTAGAAGCTGCAAAAGATGATGGAATAGAACAAATTTATTATTACAATCCTAAAAAAGTAAGAACAGCATATGAACAAGGAAAAAACAATAAACAAAGTAAAATATATGAACAAATTCAAAAAGCAATGTCTAATTATATAGAAAACACGTTTACCGAAGGACCAAATAAGAATCAAAAGAAATTAACAGTTCCTTCAGTAGTGCTAGTAAAAGAGGGAAAAGTAGTAAATGGGCATAATGATACTGTTAAATCACATACCAATTACAATAAAAAACTAACAGAAAAGCAATATAAAGAACTATATAATATATATGAAGGAATGATGACAGAATTAATTCTTTGTTCATCAGATTGCTGAGGGCAATATGGATTATGATACAATACTTTATAGTTTATCAAAATCAAAATTTAGAAATAGTTTTCATCTAAATTCAAAAATGAAAACATATACTAAAGAAAAAGGTTTAGATAAAATAAAAGAACACGCCTTTGATTTTATAAATGAGAGATTAAGGCCTAAAAATCCAAAGAATGATGGCAAACAAACCCCAATGAAACAAGTACATCCAGTATTCATAGCACAACATGCATGTGCTTGTTGTTGTAGAGGTTGTTTAGAAAAATGGCATAAAATCCCTAAAAATAAAGAATTATCTGATAAAGAAGTAACTTATGTAGTAGAATTATTAATGAAATGGATAAAAAAAGAAATATCTTAAGTGTAAACCGATATATAGATTATAAAAAACAATTGAAAAAAAAAGATTAATGATATAGAATTAAATTGTATAAGGAGGAATTTATATGTTTAAATGGATAATGTTCGGTGTAATGATTCTGATGGGAGTAGTGGCTTTACTAATAAGTAAAAGAGGTCAATAAATAGAACACAGCGTCTTTGCAGTGTTTTTTTTATAAAAATAATTGGGTACAGTAAAAACATAGAGAAATCTATGTTTTTTTAAATTTAATAATTATTTAACAAAAAACAATTAGAATAAAATATTGTAGAAAAGAGGTGAGGTTTTGACAAAAATATTTGGAATTGATATAAGTGAATTCCAAAAAGGAATAAATCTAAAAACAGCAAAAAAACAAGGAGTAAAATTTGTAATGATACGAGCAGGATATACTGGTTCATCAAATGGAGTAAATAAAGCAGTAGATTCATCATTTAAAACACATTACAAAAACGCAAAAAACCAAGGTTTAGGAGTTGGAGCTTATTGGTTTAGTAGAGCAAATACATATGAAAAAGGAAGATCTGAAGCTGATTATATGTATAAGAAATGTTTAAAAGGAAGAAAGTTTGACTATCCAATAGCCATAGATGTAGAAGACCCTGTTTATCAAGCAAAATCAAGTAAAAAAGAGATTACTGATGCCATAAAAGGTTTTTGTGAATATCTAGAAGCAAAAGGTTATTTCGTTTCAATATATGCCAATAGTAATTGGTTTAATACTAAAATAGATTTAAAAAAACTAAAAATGTATGATAAATGGTTAGCAAATTGGGGAAAAACAAACCCAAAAAAACCTCCACATGGTATGTGGCAATTCGGAGGAGAAACAAATTTAGTAAGAAGTAATAAAATCGCAGGAATGGTTGTAGATCAAGACTATGCATATAAAGATTATCAAGAATTAATTAAAGAAAAAGGATTAAATGGCTATAAAAATAGTGAGATATTAACAGCTGGAGATTATAAAACGCTAACTAGTCTTAATATAAGAACAGGGCCAGGATCTACTTATAAACAAAAACTTGTAAAAGATTTATCAAAAGATGGCAAGAAAAATGCAACAAGTAAAAAAGCAAATGATAAAGCAAAATACAAAAAAGGTACTATATTTACAGCAACAAAAATAATCAAAAACGGGACTACATACTGGGCTAAAACTCCAAGTGGATATGTATGTTTAAAAAGTAAAACTAAGGTATACTGTAAAAAAGTGTAGCGAAAGTGAAAATAATAGCAAAATATGGTATAATATATAAAGCATTTATATGCAATGAGGTGATAAAATGATATGTAAAATATGCGGCACACAAAATGATGATGAATCACTATTTTGTAAAAAATGTGGTGCAAGTTTAGTTGAAGAATATAAAGATGATTATAAAAACAATAATGAAAAACCAGAAGAAAAAAATATAACGAAGAATAAAACAAAAACAAAAACCAAAACAAAGACAAAGACTAAAACAAAGAAAACAAGAGACAAACAAAATAATAAACAAAAAAACGATAAAAGAAAAGGTAAAGAAGTTATCATAAAAGAAAAAACAGGTTTAGGAGCAAAATTATTTATCGCATTTTTAATAATTTTAGTCCTAGGATTAGTTTCTATACTTGCTTTCATAGGATATAAGTATTATGAAAAAAACTATAATATAGAAGTACCAAATGTAATAGGAATGACTTATGAAGAAGCAGAACTAACTTTAGCTAAAAAAGACTTAGGTATCGTAAAAGAAGAAAAAATAGTAACAGATGAAACAGAAGAAGGAAAAGTAATAGATCAAAATAAAAAGGAGAATAGTAAAGTAAAAAGAAATACTGTCATAAAAGTTACAGTAGGAGTTCTAGATAATACTTATAAAATACCTGATTTAAAAGGAACATCTATCAAACAAGCAATTCAAATATTAACTGAAAATGATATAAAATATGAATTAACATATGAAGACAATGAATTAAATGAAGGAACTATCATAAAACAAAGTATTCCTAAAGGAACAAAAGTAGAAAAAGGGACTACAACTATAACTCTAACGATAAGTAAAGGAAAAGCATCAATTGAAAATAATAATGAAGAAGTAGAAACTGTTCCAGAAGAATTACCAATTGAATAATAGAAAACTAGTAAAAGTGATTTTGCTAGTTTTTTTATGCAAAAACAGATAAAAAAGATATAACTATATCGATTTCAAAAAACCAAAAAAATATAGTTATATTTGGTCACACATGCGAGATGGAAGTATGTTTAGTTCTTTAAAAAATGTTTAAAAAAAGTGGTACAACAATAAGGATAATTTAACTATTAAACTAATTACAGAAACAGGAAAAGAAAGAGTAGTTTTACATGCAAAAAAATGTAATCAAACTTTGATTACATTTTTTTTAATATTTATAAGTTTTCTTCCAAGAGGGAATAGAACTCCTCCGACAGCATTTCCTAAAATCATTATGATTATATATAATACAACTTTAAAACTCCAAAGATTAGCTACCGAAAAGTAATACATATTAGCAATACTGTGTTCAAAACCACATAGTATAAAGACTACAACAGCCATATAAACGCTTAAATACTTGCCAATCGGATCTTTAACATTCTTATAGTTATCAACTGCTAAAAACATTAAAATACCGCAGAAAATTGCTAAAATAAATATACTTATCATTGAATCTTCTATTTTTATTGTACATAAACCATTAGCTTTTTCATTAATAGATTCATATATTCTTGTAAATCTAAGCACATTTCCGACTGCAAAAGTACCAATAAAGTTACCTACAATAGTTACAAGAACTTCAATTAAAAACTTAGGTTTATTATCAAATATATATCCAACCTTACCAGTATATAAGTTAAGACTTCTAATGACAATCATAAAAAGTCCAATGGAGAATAGAGAAGCTCCAACTACTTTATTATCAACTGATAAGAATATAGTACCTCCAATAGCTATACAAACACCTGCTAAAAAACTATTAACTAAAAACTTAATTATATCTTTCATACTACAACTCCTTAACTACTAATTATAACCAACTGCTTTTTTAAATAAATATACATCTAGTTTATTATATAGAAAATTAAATACTTTTTGTGATATTAGTTTCTTTCCAATAAATATTAAAAGATAGCTAGAGGCGTATATACCAATAATTATAAGAAATAATATTACTTTATTCATATGTTTACTGAAAAATGCATCTGTTCCACTTGTACCCCATAAAACAAGTAAAACAGCAATAATTAATAATACAAGTGGATATAACAAATTGAAGAAAGTGATAATCATATCGCTTAAGAAAAAGCACAAGAAAGCAATTCCAATAATTAAATATTTCAATATAAAGCAAACAAAACTTTCTAAAGCCACAAGAATAAAAGTAATAATCTTTTTAAATAAACCAATATTGTTACTATGTAAATAATCTTTTAAATACTCCCACTTTGTAACTTTCCTAGATTCATATTCTTTATTAGTAGCATTATATTCTGGACCAGTCTTAACATTAGAATACTTTTTATAAGTAGAATCATTTTTATGCTTTATAAAATCATCATATTCTTTTCTTTTAACTGGATCAAGTAATATATCTTTAGCTTCATTTATTTTCATAGATATAGACATAGCTTCTTCATCTTTATTAACATCAGGATGCCATTTTTTCATTTGGATTTTATATGCTCTACTTATTTCTTCATCTGTTGCATTTGAATCTATACCTAGCAATTCATAATAATTCATACAACCACCTCAAGGTACCATATCAATTGTATCATAAATAATTAAAAATAAAAAATAAAGTAAGAGGAATAAAAAAAATAAACTTTATTAAAGTTTATCTTCTTCTCTCGTTATCAGCTTCTACTTCGTAGTTGTTAAGATTAAATCCGTTTTTTAAAGCTATGTTTACTATTTCATAATCACTAGCAGATTCAACATGTATTAAATCAGCCATAGCTATTGGATTACTTTGGGCGGCAGTACCAAAATAATCAATTAAATCATATCTTAATGCTTCAACATCTATTAACATATAATCACCTCATGGGAACATATTATACCACAAATAAGCAAAAAAGAAAATGGCATTAATGTTTACACACTATGTGTAAAAAACTAATCAAGAAAAATAATTAATAAGAATTCATGATATAATTAAGTAAAGATATATTTTTATAATAATAGAGTGCGGAGGTAGTTTAATATGACTAAAGCAATTGATTTATATGACAAAACAAGAATACCTGCAGATGAAAAACTATTAGATCAACTTCTAGAGAAATATTTCAGCATTTCATATAAAGAATTTGTTTATAAAAGAGATAGAATGACAGGTACTAGTAACCCATTTAATGATTTACTATATGAAAAAATAAATTATTATTCAAAAAATCAAAATGATAGTTTTAATACTAATGACCTTGCTAGATTAGAAAAGGAAATAGATATAGATTATGAAAAGGCAGGACGACCATTTGAACAAAATGAACATGATAGTAGAAAAAAACCTTTAGAAGCAGCAGATTTTTGGCTTCATTTTAAATCTTGGAAGAAACTAGGTACAGAAAAAATTAATAGCAATGATATAGCACATAGATTTTATTTTGGAATACCTAATGAAAAATTATATGATTTTGCAGAAGTGTTATATAGTAATTTGAAAAATGAAAATATACCTTTTTACTTTAAAACTGATACGATCGAGAGTGTACATAGAACTGATAATGTTGTATTGTATACCTCAACACAATTATTAGATAAAACTTTGAGTGCACTTGAAAAAGTCAAGAATGATAGACCAGATTTATTAGAACAATGCTGTGAGCCATCAATATTAACAGGTAAATTGGATGATAAAATAGGATATGCTTCAGAACAACACAATATAAAAACTTCTTATACTGATTTGATGTGTCAGTTATTCACTGCATCAATCGACAAAACTTTGGCAAACTATAAACCAGATGAACCAGAAAAATTAAGATATCAAAGTATTATAAAAAAATATGCAGAAGCAGGTAGAGATACTAGTTCTAAAGACGTAACAAATAGGTTAAAACTTCAAATTATAATCGAAAATAATCCTAGTTTTAAAGAAGCTTTATTATCAAATTATAGACAAGAGTTAAGTAATAATGATATTGATTTAGATAATGTATGCTTCAATAAAGACGTAAGAAAAGAAGTTGAAAAAAATTATGGGAATAAAATAGTATTACCAAATGGAAACGCTGTAACAAAAGAACAATATTTAAAAAGTGATAATATACTCGCAGGAATTACTCCTACCACACAGGTTACTTTAAAAAATGGTAAAGTGTTATCTGGAGAAGAATTTATAAAAGGAGTCCTAGAGCGAGCAGATCAATTCAATAGTTTCCAAGAATTATTAAATTATTATGGAGCAAAAATTGATAGGGGAATTACAAATAATCAAAATTTACCACCTGAAGAACAATTAGAAGCTTTTATGGAAGAAAAAGAAGGACGCCAAAGATAGAGTAAAAAAATTCAGTAATAAAAAGTATTAACTATAAAAGGTTAATACTTTTTTATAAAAAAAAATCAATCCGAAGATTGATTTAAATCTACATAGCATTATCGCTGTTTATTATCAAAGGTCTTAATTCTCCAGTAAATTTAACATTTTTTTCAGATCCTTTAAATTTCATTGAAATAGTATATACAAGTTTTTTCTTGCCTTCTAATGTAGCATTAATAAATATTGGAAAATCTGATGCTGGCATTGGAGACTTACCACTTGTTTGACAATTATCTCCTTTACAAGTCACTTCATAAGTAAACTTATCTTGTTTACTTAGAGTATTTTGTACATTAAACCATCTAAGATCATATACAACTGGTTTGTCTGAAGTGTTTTCTATTGTTATAGTCCTTGTTTTTTTAAAGTTTTTAGCAAATTTATTATATTTAATTACCTTTTCATCACTATATGTCACTTTCAAACCTTCAGATGAATTACTAAAAGAATTACCACTACAGCATAAAACTAAAATAATCACCACTACAACAACAATTGCAGCCACCAATAATGCTACTACCTTTTTATTATTTTTTAATTTTTCTACCATTTAATAAACATCTCCTTTCATTATTATCAATACCTTTCACATTACTAAGCATAACATATTTTTTTAAAAAAGTAAATATATTTATTTTATAACTCTAGTTACCAATATGATCATGAAACCATCTTTGTGAATAATATATAAATAAAAAAACTCGAAAACTTCGAGTATACTTTCTTATGGAGCGGATGAGGAGAACCCATATATGCTCTATAACCCTTGATATTACTGACTTATATAATTTTTTACTCTCAAAATTACTCCGACTTGCTATGTTAAAAGTATTTATCGGTAACTTTTGCTACCTCCTTTCTTTTATTTAATGTGATGTGTCCATATTCATCAATGGTTGTTCTTATGCTTTTATGTCTTAATTTATCTTGAATGATATACATATCATATCCTTCAGCCATGAGAGTTGTTGCTGTTGTATGCCTCAAGTCATACATGCGGATTCTAGGTACACCTGACTTTTCTATATAATCATCAAATAAAGCCCTTAATCTAGTATCGCTATATGGTCTTTTTTTATTAAAATTGTATAAAACAGGTGTCATGTCATTAACTTCAAATCCCATTTCATGAATCAAAAAATGTTTGTATGTTTCAATTTCTTTAATTACTTTAGGGGATACATATACCACCTCGCTTGAATTATCTGTTTTTGTAGGCGATAAATAATTCGGGTCTTTTGGGTCATAATTAATAGAGTGCTTTATGCTTATGCAATTTAAATCTCCTAATACATCAACAAATCTTAATGCTCTTGTTTCACCAATTCTATCTCCTAAAGAAAAACCTATTATGATAACCATTTTTACAATATATGCATAGTATTTTTTATTTAATTGTTTTTCAGTTTCAATATCATAATTGATATACTTAAGTATGGTACTTAAATGTTCTGGTAACCAATATTTCATCTCATTTTTTATAACTTTATAATGCTTAACTCCAGCAATAGGGCTTTTAAAGATTATATTGTTATTCACACACCAATTAAAGAATGGTCTTATTATGTCTAGCAATTCATTTTTTTGTTTGTTGCTGCAAGGTTGTAGATGGGAAGAGCACACGT
>CAZKTT010000014.1:0-287 GCA_964555755.1 uncultured Mycoplasma sp. | reverse complement strand
CTGCAAGGTTGTCTGTTGATATGGGTAACAATCATCTCTTTATTAATGCTAGATATTTTATTGAAATTGTGCTTAAAGTATTTGTTGTATAAATTTCGTTTTTTCTTTAATGTAGTATAAGCATTTTTTAAATCATGCTCGCAATAGTCTAAATATTCATCTAACAATACATCAAATTTTTCTTTATGAGATAATATTACACTTTTTTGATATTTTATTTTAGGATTATCTCTGATTTTAATTGCTTCATCTATGTTTAATATCTTTTTTTCCATCTATTTCAGATA
>CAZKTT010000013.1:0-10237 GCA_964555755.1 uncultured Mycoplasma sp. | reverse complement strand
CTAGGGCAATCAGAATATAAGAAGGGGGAACTAATAGTTATCTTTGATGACAATTTATCTAATCGTACTATTAAATCTATAGTTACTGATGAAGATGCAGCTTGTAAAGACATTATTGATGTATCTGAAGATTCTAAAGCATCTTTAGTAAAGATATCTAGTGATGATACTATGTACGAAGCAATTGAAAAATTTAAAGATAATGATAAGGTTCAATACGTACAACCAAACTACAAATATTCTTTTTATGAAGATGATAATGTTTTACCAGATCCTAAATACCAATATCATCTTAATACATTAAAGATAAATGATGTTTGGAATTTAATTGAAAGTCATGATTATACTCCTACTAAAGTAGCGGTATTAGATACTGGTGTAGATGTATTACATGAAGACTTACAAGCTAATTTGATTGATGATTCAAATTATATGTTAACAGTTGGAGGAAAAGAAGTTCCTAAAGACTATGATATTGGAGAACATGGTACACATGTATCTGGTATTATTGGTGCAGTCTATGGAAATCATATTGGTGTATCTGGTGTAGCATCAGGTCACAATAATGATTTAATAGATTTAATGGTAGTAGGAACAAGTTTTGATGGTGAATCTTTATATACTGCTGACATCATTCAAGCAATTAACTATGCTAAAGATAATGGAGCACAAGTTATGAACATGAGTTTTGGTGGTGAAGGTAGAGATAGAGCTATTGAAGCTGCTGTAAGAGATGCTTATGATGCTGGTATTGTTATGGTGGCAGCTGCAGGTAATGAAGGATCTGATGTGTTTAATTCACCATCTGATTTTAAAGAAGTAATTAGTGTAAATGCTTCAAATATTTTAGAAGATTCAACATATTGGTCAAATTATGGTCTATATAAAGATATAAGTGCTCCAGGAAATAATATATTAAGTACAGTTCCTGGCGATGAATATGAATATGCAAGTGGTACTTCTATGGCTTCTCCTGTAGTTGCAGGAATTGCAGCTTTAGTACTTGATGCTAATCCATCATTAACACCTGCTGAAGTATATAACATTTTATGTGCAAGTACTGGGTCAAGTGATTTTGATGAATACTTAGCTTATGGAATAGTAAATCCTTTAAATGCTGTTACTGCAGCATATGAAGCTAGTTCATCAATTGGTGTTGATAGATTAACTATAAAAACTGAAGAAGCTGAAGTTAACGTGGGTGATAATATTTTCTTAGAAACATTAATAACACCTGCGACATCATTAAAAAGTGTTACTTGGACTAGTCTTGATCCAGAAATAGCTAGTGTTGATTCTGTTACTGGAAAAGTGACTGGTTTAAGTGAAGGAATGGCCGCTATTAAAGGAAGTGTTGACGGTAAAGAAGTTGTTTGCTTAGTTAATGTAAAATCATCTGTTATGCAAACTGGTATTACTATTACTAATAAAGAGCAATTAGAACATTTAACAAAAGGAACTCTTGGTGTTGTTAAAACAGAAATTACACCTGCAGATGCTACTAACCAAGAAGTTTATTATTACAGTAGTAACAGAACAGTAGTAGATGTTGATGAAGATGGATATTTGGAAGCAAAAGGTTCTGGTACTGCTACAATTACAGTAAAAACATTTGATGGTACCTATACTGATAGTGTTGATGTTATTGTATATGCTGACACTAAAAAAGTAACAATAACAGATTCTGCACCATTATCTAAAATGCTTGTTGGAGACACTTACACTTATCAAGCAAAGGCTTTTGATGAAGATAATAATGAAATTACTGTAAATGAAAACATTATTTGGAGAAGTACTAATAATACTGTTGCTAAAGTTGATAAAAATACAGGAGTAGTGACTGCTGTAAAACCTGGTGTAACTTATATAGTTGCTTCTTCAACTAATTCTGGTTCAGAAACTACAATAAATAAATCAATTAAACTTACTATAGGAAAAGTTAATTATACTAGTGCAGACTATGATTTACAAATAATTTCTAAAACTTATAATAGTGCTACATTAGTATGGAATGATATACCTGTTGCTAGTAGTTATATAATATATAAATCTGATCCTACTACTAAGACTGATAAGGTTAAAAAATCTGGATTAATTGAGACTTATTATAAAGATACTAATTTAGAGGTTGGCAAAACATATTACTATAAAGTAAAAGCTCGATATAACAATAGTAAACTATTTAGTGCATCTGAAAAAAAAGCTGTTAAAATTATTTTAAATAAACCAGTTATAAGTTTAAATAATTCTAAGAAAAATACTATAACCGTATCTTGGAAAAAAGTACCTGGTGCTACTGGTTATGTAGTATATAGGTCGACATCTTTAAAGGGTACTTATAGTGCTATTAAATCTGGATTAACTGGTACAAGTTTTTCTAATATTAAACTTGTTAAAGGTAAAAAATACTATTATAAAGTTAAAGCATATAGAACAATAAATGGTGTAAAAAAATACAGCAACTTTTCTAGTGCTTTATATAAGGTAGTGAAGTAGGAGGTAATTATGAAGAATAAAGTATTATTATTAATATTGTTCTTTGGAATAGTATTTACTATGGCTCCAGCTTCAGTATTTGCTATGAATAACAAAGAAATAAATGAAAAAAGTTTTAAAGAACATTATAAATTTTATTTAACTAAACCTACTAAAGCTCAAATAAATGCGGTAGGTAGTTCAATTGCATATTATAAACAATTAATTTTAGATGATGTTGATGGTATTTATAATTTTTCACAAGAAGAAGAGTATATTCCTGAAATAAGAGTATTAATTGATGAACGTTATACTACATTTCTTGATAGGATAAAAAACTTGGAAAGTATTGATGAAATAGTTGAAGGAGAATTTAGTTTCTTTGGAATGACACTTTTGGTTTATACTGATGATTTTTACAAAGAATTATATGCCTTTGATTCATTAACTTTACTTAATAAAGAAAATTATGATGGTTATGCTAATGCTGCTGAATTCAAATCTTCACTGATCGATCAAATAAATACTATTTATGATTGTTATAAAGATGTACGCTATTACTATAATGATTATTATTGGAGTATTATCGAAGGTAATATAGAAGAATCTGAAGAAGTAATAGAAAATTCTACTGATATGGATACATTAGCTGATGCTTTAGGAGAAGCTAGAGTTAAATTGTTTGATCTACCTGAATTTGCTGAATTTGCATCTGATCTTCATACTGAATCTTGGTGTGATATGTCATCTTATGATGATAGTGATTATGAAGATGATGCTGATGCTACTATGATCGAACAATTTGGACTTAATCCATTACCTGAAGCTGATCTATCGCTTTCTGTTTATACAGAAAATGAGCTTGATAAACTAAAAAGATATTATAGAATTTATCTTGAAAATTATGTGGATAGGCAACTTGAAATAGCTGGTTATAATTCAGATGAATTATTCTATGAATATGATAGTATAATTGATCAAATTATTGATTCTGAAAATGCTAATGAAATTGTTGCTCTTGGAGAGAATGCTATAAATTCATTTGTTAAGCAAACAGGAGTTGAATATAAGGATTATAATAATGCTAAGTATAAAAGACTTTTGAAACAGCTTGATGCTTTAGACGATACATATCTTAACCCAGCAACATATACTGAACAAGGTTTATCTAATAATGAATCTATTTTAGATTTAGCAAAATACTCAATTGATCCTTTTGAAATATATAAAGATGTTGAAATTCCTCAAGACTATGTAGAAAATGTAAAATCAGTACTTGAACAAACTCCTACATATAAAGAAGAATTAAAACAACTTAAAACTGAACGTATTAATGTATTAAATAAATTTAAAAACAATAAAAAGTATAATCAAACAAAAGTTGTTCCTATCGTAAATGAAGGAATTAAGAAAATAAATAATTGTACAACTATTGAAGCTGTATGGTCTGTATATAATACTTATTATAAAAAAGCTCTTGCTACTATTAATAAGTATAAAATAACTACTTCTAAAATTGGTTATGGAACAATAACTCCAAGTAAAACAATTACATATGGTAGTAATTATACTGTTACTATGACTCCTAAAAAGGGTTATAAAATTAAGAGTGTTACTGTAGATGGTAAGGCTATTAAAGTTACTACTAAATATACTTTTAAGAAAGTAGTTAAGAATCATACAATAAAAGTTGTATTTGTTAAGAAATAAAAAAGGCTTAGCCTTTTTTATTTTATGTTATAATATAAGAGAAAATTATTATTATACCTGAAAGGAGTTATTATGAATCAAAGAAAATTTGGAATAGTAATTTTAATATTAGGTTTAGTAGTTATTATTATTTCTTTAATTGTTTTTAAATCTGGAAGCAATTGGGGATCACTAGCAACTGTTATAGGATTACTTGTTTCTCTGGAAGGTTTAGCATTTATTATTAAAGATAAACCATATAAAGAAAGACTGATTATTTATTTAACTTTTTTTGTAGTAGTTATGTGTTTACTATTACTATTTGATTACGTGTTAGTTAAAAATAAAAACATTGCTCCTAGATATTCTAAAAATATAGTTAATGTAGAAAATACTACTTATTATGATACTTTCTTTTATGATGTTATAAAATGTACTGATAAAGAAAGTTTTAAAATTATTAAAAATACTAAGTATAATGATGAAATAATCATTAATTATTGTAATAAATAGTTAAATAGTGTTCATATTAATAAGGGAGGATTAATATGACACAAAAAGAATTATTATATTTTGAAGATGCTATTGGGCATGAAGATGTTATCATTAAAGTTTGTGAAGAAACCATGAATAAACTAGAAGATGAAAGTTTAAAGTCATTTATTAATGATGAGATAGATACTCATACTTCAATGAAAGAAAAATTACTTAATTTGTTGGAGGAAAAAGCTAATGAATGATCAAGTGTTAATGGATAATTATTTGTTAGTTTTAAAAAGTACGGTCGAAGTATATGTCCATGGTACATTAGAAAGTTCTAATCAAGATACTAGAACTTTATTAAAAGAAAATTTAGATGAAACAATGAGTATGCAAGCTAGAACTTATGATAAGATGACTGAATATGGTTGGTATAGTGTTAATAATGTTGATAATAATACAATTAATCAAACTTTAAGTAATGTTCAAACTAGTGATTAGGATTTGCGGATGGTTTAATGCCATCTTTTTTGTTGATAATTTAAAAACTATGATATAATTAAAATATATAATATGATAGGAAGTAGGGAAGTATTATGAATAATGAAGAAAATAACACTACACCAAGTTCTACAGAAAACAATAATCCTGTTCCAACAGTTGATGTAGAAACACCTCCTGTTGAGGAACAAAACCAAACAGAAGAACAAAAACAGTATGAGGAAGCTAGTCCACAATTTCAAGAAGTTGAACCAATTCCTAAAGCAGTTAGAACAGATTCATATTTTGATGGAGGTCTTTTAGAACTTATAGGTTGGCGTCTTTTAGCAGCGCTTATTACTATTGTTACTTTAGGAATAGCTAATCCTTGGGCTAAATGTATGCTTTATAATTATCAGTTTAAACATACAGTTTATAATGGTAAAAGATTAAAATTCGAGGGTACAGGGGGAGATCTATTTGTTAATTATTTTAAATGGGTTTTCTTAAGTATTGTTACTCTTGGTATTTATATATTCTTTATACCAGTAAGAAAAACAAGTTGGGTTATCTCTCATTTACATTATGAAGATGAACAACTAATTACTAATGAAAGTTATTTTGATGGAAAAACTATTCAATTAATAGGAATAAATATATTATGTTTTATTCTTGCTGTAATAAGTTTTGGACTTTTAATTCCATTTACTGTATGTTTTAGATTAAGATGGATTAATAAGCATGCTGTAATAAATAGAAAAAAACTTGTATTCAATGGTAGAGCAATTAATCTTTTTGGTAAATATTTATTATGGGGATTTTTAACAATAATTACTTTTGGTATATTTGGACTTTGGGTACCAATAAAGAAATTAAAATGGCAATCTAAAAATATTCATATTAAAGAAGTTGGAGAAGCAGAGGAAAAAGATACTTCTTTATATATAGCTATACCAATTGCTATTATAGCTGTTATAATATTTGCTTTAGTAGTTCCTTTTGCTATTAATAAAATATCTGAAACTAACATTGATATTACTAATCCCTTTGGAGGTAAAACTACACGAAATCATGATTATGAAGAAACAGGATATAATATAGTAATACCAGAATCTAACAGTAATACTATAAATAATAGCAATCATCAAGGATATTAAGAGAGTTTATCTCTCTTTTTATTTGTAATAAAAATAATATAAGTGATATAATTATATTAAGAAAGGAGAGTAGTATGAAAAAGTATATCGCTGAATTAGTAGGAACTTTTGTTTTGGTTTTAGTAGGATGCGGAGTTGCAGTAGTTACTAATGCTAATGTTGTAGCTACATCTTTAGCTTTCGGTTTATCAATCGTAGCTATGGCTTATTCAATTGGTAATATTTCAGGGTGTCATGTTAATCCTGCGGTATCACTAGGAATGTTAATTTCTAGGAAAATGAATTTCAAAGACTTTGTTGGTTATGTAATTGGTCAAATTATTGGTGCAATTGCAGCAGCTGCTGTTCTAGGAGTCCTTTTAAGCAGTTTTGCAGCTTTAGGTGCAAATGGATATGGTGCTGAAGGACAACTTGCTACTAATGTTTGGATTGCTCTTTTAGTGGAATGTATTTTAACATTTATCTTTGTATTAGCTATCTTAGGAGTAACTTCTAAAAAAGAATTTTCAAATGTTGCTGGCTTAGTTATCGGTCTTACTTTAGTATTAGTTCATTTATTAGGTATAGCATTTACTGGAACAAGTGTTAACCCTGCTAGAAGTTTAGGCCCAGCTCTTTTACAAGGTGGAGATGCTTTATGCCAAGTTTGGGTATTCTTAGTAGCCCCTCTAGTTGGAGCAGCTCTAGCAAGTATATTACATATATTTGTATTTACAGAAAAAAAAGCAAAAAGAAGGTAACTTCTTTTTCTTTTTGTTTGAAAAAATGATATAATTTAATTGGTGATATTATGGAAAAATCAAAAGTGTATTTTATTAGAGAAATAAATTCTCAAAATATGATAAAGGTGTATAAAGCTTTAGGGAAAGAATTAAAAGGCAATGTAGCAGTAAAAGTTCATTCTGGAGAAAAAGGTAATCAAAACTTTTTACATCCAAGTTTTATGAAAGATATTATTGATTATGTTAAAGGTACAGTTGTCGAATGTAATACAGCTTATCCAGGTGCAAGAAATACTTCTTCAAAGCATAAAAAATTACTTGAAGATCACGAATGGACTAAATATTTTAATGTGGATCTTTTAGATGAAACTGGTAGTAGTATTTTACCTATTCCCAATGGTAAAGTGTTAAAAGAAAATTATGTAGGGGAAAATTTACTAAATTATGATTCAATGCTTGTTTTGTCACATTTTAAAGGTCATCCGATGGGTGGCTATGGTGGAGCATTAAAACAACTTTCAATTGGATGCTCTTCTAGTGAAGGAAAATCTTATATCCATAGTGCTGGAAAAACAACCGATCAAAATAAAGCATGGGATGATTTACCATCACAAAATACATTTTTAGAAGCAATGGCTGATGCTGCTAGTAGTGTTGTTAACCATTTCAAAGATAATTTAGTTTTTATAAATGTTATGGCTAATATGTCAGTTGATTGTGATTGTTGTGAAGTGGCAGAAGATCCTTGCTTAAAGGATATAGGTATTTTAGCTAGTTTAGATCCAGTTGCTATTGATAAAGCATGCGTTGATTTAGTTAAAACATCAAATGATTCTGGTAAAGAACATTTTATGGAAAGAGTAACATCTAGAAATGGTGAATATACTATTGAAGCAGCTTATGATTTAGGGATTGGTAATACCAATTATGAACTTATTGAATTAAAATAAATTGTTGGAGTTATATTATGGAAGAATTAATAAAAATATTAACAGAGAAGAATAAAACTATTAGTACTATGGAATCTTGTACTGGAGGATTTATAGCAAATGAAATAACTAATGCTCCAGGTGCTAGTAATGTTTTTAAATTTGGAGCTGTTACATATTCAAATGAATATAAAATAAAACTTGGTGTAGATAAAGATATAATAGATAGATATACTGTTTATAGTACAGAAACTGCCAAAGAAATGAGTAAAAAAATATCTGATTATACTAATTCTAATTTAGGAATAGGTGTAACAGGTAAATTAAATAGGGCAGATGAAAATAATAATTTTGGGAATGATAACGAAGTATTTATATGTGTTTACGATAGAGATACTGATAAGTATCATATTTCTTCATTATTAGTAAAAGAGCAATCTAGAAAAGATAATAAACTTTTAATAGCTAATGAAGTAATTAATATACTTAAAAGTATTTTGGTTAAATAGGGAGGTTAATGATATGCCTAGTAAAAGAAAAGATTATTTAAATTGGGATTTATATTTTATGGCTTTAGCAGAACTTTCAAGTAAAAGAAGTAAGGATCCATCAACTCAAGTTGGAGCAGCAATTGTAAGTGAAGATAATCGTATTTTATCAATTGGTTATAATGGTGCTCCGAATGGTTTTGATGATGATGATTTTCCTTGGGATAGAGAAGGAGAACCATTAGCTACAAAATATATGTATGTAGTTCACGCTGAAAGAAATGCTATTTTAAATTATCGTGGTTCTAAAAAAGATTTAGAGGGATCAAAAGCTTATGTTAATCTTTTTCCATGTAATGAATGTGCTAAAGAAATAATTCAATCTGGTATAAAAGAAGTTGTTTATTTATCTGATAAGTACAAAGATCACGATAATGTTGTAGCATCTAAGAGAATGTTTGATGCTTGTGGTGTTAAATATAGAAAATTAATATTAGATGAAGATATAAATATAGATATTAAATTAAAGTCTGAAAACTAAAGTTAATATTGACTTTTGAATAGCAAATGGGTAAAATTATATATGAAATGTGACAAAGAGGACATGATAAGTAAGTAGTTTATTTAAGAGAGTTAGTGGTTGGTGCAAACTAATATAGCTATTATTTATTACTACCTTGAAGCAGAACTAGAAATAGTATTCCGGGTTTTCCGTTATCAAAATTAAGAAAAAGGTAGGATGGTACCGCGTAATAACGCTCCTTGTTAGGATGCGTTTTTTTTATTTCAGGGAGGAACAATATGAAAAGCACAATAAGCGCAGGCAAATTATTAGCAACTTATTATAATATCAATGAAGGGTATATCAACAATTTAACTCATAAGGAATTATTAGTAATGTTCCCAATGCTTGATATAGCATCGGAAGATTTAATTACTTCAGACAACTTAAAAACGGGTAATGTATTACTAGTACGAGATGTTGATAAAGATGTTTTATGTTATAAAAATCCATATGTATATGACAAAGATAATTGTTGTACAAAGAGTAATACTATCACTAATGTTAAGATAAATTTTGATAGATTTTATGGAATAGATGATTCTATTGTTTATAGTCTAATGGATACTTTAAAAGATTATGAACTTGAAGCATATATGAAATCTAGTAAAAAACAAAAAAAATATCATTTATCAAAAGTTTTAATCAATGAATTAAAAAATAGAAAAGTTGATAGTAAAGTTCGAAGTAGAAAACTTGATAGAGTTTTAAAAAGAGATAAGTGGGAGGAAGAAATATGATAAATATTAAAGAAGATGAAAAATTAAATATTAAAAATCATAGTTGCGCACATCTTTTAGCACAAGCTGTAAAGCATTTATACCCAAATGCTAAGTTTTGGGTTGGTCCAGTAATCGATAGTGGCTTCTATTATGATATTGATCTTGGTGATGATGTAATAAGTGAAGAAGATTTACCAAATATCGAAAAAGAAATGAAAAAACTTTCTAAAGATGGAAAAAGAATTTATAGAGAAGAGTTATCTAGAGAAGAAGCGCTTGATAAGTTTAAAGATGATCCATATAAAATCGATTTAATTAATAATATGGATGATGATGCAGTAATATCTTGTTATACTCAAGGAGATTTTACTGATCTTTGTCGTGGGCCTCATGTTGATACTGTGAAAGAATTAAAACATTTTAAACTTTTAAAAGTATCAGGTGCTTATTTTAAAGGTGATTCTAAGAATAAAATGCTTCAAAGAATATATGGAGTATGTTTTGATAACCCTGAAGCTTTAGAAGAGCATTTA
>CAZKTT010000012.1:0-11517 GCA_964555755.1 uncultured Mycoplasma sp. | reverse complement strand
TAAAAAATGAAGAAAAGGTTTTAGAAAAAGAATTAAAAGGTTACAAAGAGTATAAAAATAAAGTTAAGTATAGGTTGATACCTTTTATCTGGTAGTTGAGGATGTCTTATGAAAGAATATAAAATATCGGTAATTTTAAATATTTTAATAGTTCTTTTTGTAATTATGGGTTGTTCATTTATGCTTACTGGATTTAGATTTATGCCTGCAGGAGCTATATTAGAAGTTTCAAATTTAGGAATGTTTAAGTTTTTTACAGTTGATTCTAATGTGTTTTTAGGAATAGTTTCGTTAATATTTTTAATATATGAGATACTAGTTATTAAAAAAATAAAAAAAGGTATTCCTGAAGTTGTATATGTTTTAAAACTAATGGCAACTGCAGGAATAACACTTACTTTTATTACTACACTTGTTTTTTTAGCACCTTAATATGGTTTTTATTCTATGTACAATAATAGTAATTTATTTCTACATTTACTTATTCCTCTTTTAGCAATAATTACTTATATATTGTTTGAAAAACATGATAATAAGTATAAATATGCCTTTTTTGGTATATTACCAATGTTTGTTTATGGTATATATTACACATTAAATATTGTAGCTCATCTGAATAGTGGTGGTCTTACATTTAAGTATGATTTCTATGGTTTCTTACAAGGAAATATTTATAATGCTTTTATAGTATTTCCAATTATGTGTTTAATTACTTATTTATTATCATTACTATTAATATTTTTAAATAAAAAAATATAGTATATATGATATAGTTATAATGAAGGGATGTTGATATGTATGGTAAAAAGGAATATTGACTTTAATGAAATTGCTAAGATAGTTGATCCTATTGTTAACATGAGGACAAAGGATTGGTTTTTAGTAACTGCTGAGGATGATGAAGGAATTAACACTTTAACTGCTGCATGGGGAGCTTTTGGTAATGTTTGGGAGAAAAAAACTATTACTATTTATCTTAGACCGCAAAGATATACAAAAAAATTTATAGATAATTCTGGTATGTTTACATTAACTTTTTTTAATGGTTATCAAAAGGAAATGGGATATCTAGGCTCAGTAAGCGGAAAAGATGTTCCAAATAAAATAGAAAAATCTGGTTTACATTTGATAGATATTGATGGCATGCCAACATTTGAAGAAGGTAAACTTGTCCTTGTTTGCAAAGTGTTATATAAAGATTCATTTAAACCTGAAAATTTTATTGATAAAAATATTATTGATCAAATATATCAAAATAATGATTATTCTGTTATGTATATTGCAGAAATACAAGATGCATATTTGTTGGGAGATAAGTAAGAATGAATATGAAAACAGAAAAAAATATATTCATAGCATTCATTTTGAATATAGGATTTTCAATATTTGAATTTGTTGGTGGATTGATAACTAATTCAGTAGCTATTCTTTCTGATGCTATCCATGATTTAGGAGATGCATTATCTATAGGTTTATCGTATTTCTTTGAGAGAAAGAGCAAAAGGACTGCTGATAAAAAATATACTTACGGCTATATTAGATATTCAGTTCTCGGAGGAGTAATAACTACAACAATTCTTCTTGTAGGATCTGTTTTAGTAATTATTAGTGCTGTTGGCAGATTATTTAATCCAGTCACGATTAATTACAATGGTATGATTATTTTTGCAGTTATTGGAGTAATTGTTAATTTTATAGCAGCATATGTTACTAGAAAAGGTGATTCTATTAATCAGAAATCAGTTAATCTTCATATGCTTGAGGATGTTCTAGGATGGATTATAGTTTTAATCGGAGCAATAGTAATGAAGTTTACTGATATTAGAATACTTGATTCATTAATGAGTATTGGTGTTGCATTATTTATCTTAATTAATGCACTTAAAAACTTAAAGAAAGTATTAGATGTATTTTTAGAAAAAACTCCTGCAGATGTTGACATAGATAAAATAAAAGAAGAATTAGTAAAAATAAAAGGTGTTGATGATATACATCACATCCATGTATGGAGTATTGATGGTTATAATAACTATGCAACGATGCATATAGTTACTAAGTCTAAAGATGTTAAAAACATAAAGAAATTAATACGTGAAGAATTAGAAAAATATAATATTTATCATGTTATTTTAGAAACTGAAGATGAGTCTTGTGATGATAAAGAGTGTCATGTTGAATTACATAGTGAACATCATCATTGAAAAAGGAGGTTTTTATGAAATTAAGTTTAGGTAAAATTATATTAATACTAATAGTTATATATTTTGGAGTGTTTGCATTTATTAATGTTAATAAAGAGAAAGAACTAAACAAAGAGATTTTAGAAGAAGTCACGTATGTTACTGATGGTGTGGTTGATTCAAATAATGAAGGAAAACTTGTATTAGTAAGTGGTAAGATAAAATATGATGAATTAGTATCTTTTCTTGAATTAGATAATTTTGGTTCTATTAAAGCTAAGAGAATAGTGGAAGATTATGTTAAATATAAAGACGAAGATAGTAATGAATATGAATATGAATGGCGTGAAAGGACTGAACCTCTTGATGATAGTGATTATTTGAAAAAGATTGTCTCTGTTGAAAAAAGTTCTAATGTAATGATTGGAGACTATAAAGTAGATGAAAAGGGTATGTCTTTAATACCTGCGAATAGATATTATTCAAAGCAAGAATCTGTATATGGATTAATTACCACAGGTATTGATTATAGTAGAGATCCTTATGAAGAAGATTTACAAGAAGGGGATATTAGATTAACATATAAGTACTATGATTTAGAAAAGAATCCATATTTATCGATTTTAGCAGTTCAAAAAGATAACACATTTGTACCATATAAAGTCGATGAAAAGACTAGTGTTTATGAGGTTTTTGTAGGTAATATCAATAATAAAGCAAAATTAGAGAAACAACTTAACAAGAATGTTAAAAGCACTATCAAAGGTAAAATTTTATTTATTATTATGATTGCAGGTGTTGGAATATTTTTGATAGTAGACAATAGCAAAAGTAAAAATAAAGAGAATAATGATAAAAGAACTATATAAGTTCTTTTTCTTATGTTATAATAAACTAGGTGATACATTTGAAAGAGATGCTTAGATTTTTAAAATTTGCTATGTTTTCAATAAGTGCAGGGATAATTCAGTTCGGTGTATTTACCATACTTAATGAATTTACTCCTTGGCGTTATTGGCCTTGTTACTTAATAGGGCTTATATTATCAATATTATGGAATCTTACTTTAAATAGGAGATTTACATTTAAATCAACTACTAATATGCCTAAAGCAATTATGAAAGTATTTGCTTATTATGCGGTATTTACTCCTGTGACCACTATTTTGGGTGATTATTTGGCAGAAACTGTTGGATGGAACGAATATCTTGTTACTGGTATGAATATGGCACTTAATTTTATTACTGAGTTTTTATATCAAAGGTATTATGTTTTTGGTAAGAGTATTGATAGTAGAAATAAACAATAAGTATTATGGAGATGATAATATGGATATTGGAGAAGTGAGAGAAAAACTTAATTTGTATTTATCTAAAATAAATGATTTATGGAGGTTACTTTGACGTAGATAATAAAAAGATAGAAATAGATAAATTACAAAAAGAAGCAGATGATCCTAGTATATGGGATAATAATGAAAAAGCTAGAGATTTAATAGATAAACTTAATGGCTTAAAAAATAGTGTTAATGATGTGGTATCATTACGTGATGATATCAATAATTATTTAGAAATGTTAACGTTATTAGAAGAAGATATGGATGAGGAATTGTTTTCTTTAATATGTGATAACATTGATATATTAAAAGATAGAGTTTTGAAGTTGGAACTTGAATCTTTACTTTCTGGTGAATATGACCATAATAATGCTATTTTAGAAATTCATTCTGGAGCCGGAGGTACAGAAGCATGTGATTGGGCTAATATGCTGTATAGAATGTATACAAGATGGTGTGAGAGTAAAGGATATAAAGTGGAAGTATTAGATTATCTTGAAGGTGATGAAGCAGGTATTAAACGTGTTTCATTGTTAGTCAAAGGTTTAAATGCTTATGGGTATTTGAAATGTGAGAAAGGTGTTCATCGTTTAGTTAGACTTTCACCCTTTGATGCAAATAATAAAAGACATACTTCATTTGCTTCGATTGAAGTAGTTCCTGAACTCGATGATAGTATTGATGTTGAAATCAAAGATGAAGATTTAAAAATAGATGTTTATCGTTCAAGTGGTGCCGGGGGACAAGGAGTTAATACTACTGATAGTGCTGTTAGAGTTACTCATATCCCTACTGGTATAGTGGTAACTTGCCAGAACGAAAGAAGTCAAATAAAGAATAAAGAAAAAGCAATGCAAGTTTTAAAGGGTAAGCTTAAATTGATTGAAATAGAAGAAAAAGAAAAAGAGATGGCCTCAATAAAAGGCGAATCTATGAAAATAGACTTTGGTTCACAGATAAGAAGTTATGTTATGCATCCTTATTCTATGGTAAAAGATCATAGAACTAATGTAGAAACAAGCAATGTGGATAAAGTTATGGATGGAGATATAGATTTATTTATTGATAGCTATTTAAGGAGTTGATTTAGTGGATACTGTACTTAGTAAAATATATAGTAAAACCAGATTTAAAAGATACTTAAGTGTTGTTGTTGGGTTTTTTATATGTGCTTTTACTTATAATTTACTTATTCTACCCAACGATATAGTATTTGGTGGATTAAGTGGTTTAAGTATTATTGTAAATAATTTTATTACTATTACTCCTGCAATATTTATCTTTGTGTGTTCAATTATTCTATGCTTTTTCAGTTTTATATTTTTAAGCAAAGAAAGTACTTTTAGATCATTGGTTGGTGCTATTGTATTCCCTATTTTTGTAGAACTTACTTCTGGAGTGGGTAAATATATTCCAATTGAGGGTGGCGATCCATTTCTATTTGCTCTTTTCGGAGGTGTTTTATATGGTTTTGGACTTGGACTTATCATGCGAAGTGGTTTTACTCTAGGTGGTACTGATATTATTACTCAAATACTAAGTAAATATTTAAAAATAACTATGGGTAATGCTATGATTTTTGTTGAAGGTACTATTGTAGTAATCGGGGCATTTATATTTGGAGTTATAAACTGTTTATATGCTATAGTTATACTTTATTTAATAACATTCTTAGTTGATAAAGTAATGCTTGGTATTTCTGATAAGAAGGCATTTTATATAATTACAAAGAAGAAAAAAGAAGTATGTGATTATGTTATAAATGAATTAGGTCACACAATAACAGTATTTTCTGCTCAAGGGGGTTTTACTAAGAAAAAAGTATATGTATTATTTACTGTTATTCCTACAAAAGAATATTATAAGCTTAAAGAAGGAATTAGTTTAATCGATGATTCTGCCTTTTTTACTGTGGTCGATGCTTATGAGGTTGCAGGTGGTGAATAATGAGTAATGTATTCTTGGAGATAAAAGAAATTTTTACTAGTCATAGTGTCGGTAAGAAATATGCTAAAATGACTTTATTTTTGATTATTTTAGCTGTTACTTACAATGTTTTTATCGTACCAATAAGTTTAGTGGCAGGAGGAAGTGCAGGGCTTGGAGTTTTGTTTAAAAACATTTTTGACCTTAGTCCGGCATTTACTATTTTTGTTTTTGATGCATTTTGCTTTTTTGTTTCCTGTTTATTCTTAGAAGCAGAGGATATAGTAGCATCATTATATGCTGCAATTGTATATCCAATTTTTATTCAAATCACAAGTTTTATGTGTTTGTTTATAAACATTGACACTGCTCATACTTTTGTTTTTGTCATATTTGCAGCGATTATATTTGGATTTGGACAAGGCTCAATATTTAAGTTAGGTCTTAATATTGGTGGTGTATCTATACTTTCTAAGGTCATATATAAATATACCAATATATCTATGACGCTAGTTAACGCTTTCATAAACGGAATAATAGTTTTACTTGGGGGTATATTTATTGGGTTCTCTATTGTTTTATACGCAATATTGTTCTTAGTTTTATGTAGGTATATTAGTGAAAAGGTTTTACTTGGTGAAAGCAAAAATAAGACATTTAAGATAATAAGTAGAAAACATGAAAAGATAGTTGATTTTATCGAAAAAGAGCTTAAACATGATGTTACTATTTATGATACTGAAGGAGCATATAATGATAATAGTATGAAACTTATAATGTCTGTAGTGCCAACATCACATTTTATGATTTTATGTGATTATATAAAAGCAATTGATAAAAAAGCATTTATTTTTATTACCGATACTTATGAAGTTCGGAAACAAGATGTTAAGTTAGTAAATGAAAGTGTTAAGTAGTTAAATATTCAATCACTTTCATTTTATTTTTGGATAATTTGTGATATACTTGAATAGAATCGAGGTGTCTGCATGAAAATTATTAGTATGCAAAATGTTTATAAAACATATCCAAATGGAGTGGGAGCTATTTTTGATTTAAATTTATCTATTGAAAAAGGCGAATTTGCATTTATAATTGGTGGTTCTGGTAGTGGTAAAAGTACTCTTATTAAGATGCTTTATCGTGAAGAAAAACCAACTCGTGGAGAAATTATAATCGGAGGAGTAAATGTTAGTAGATTAAGAAATTCTAAGGTTTATAAACTTAGGAGATTAATTGGAGTAGTTTTTCAGGATTATAAACTATTACCTAAACTTACAGTTTTTGAAAATGTAGCTTTTGCTTTAGAAGTTACTGGTGTTGATGGGAAAGAAATACGTAAAAGAGTTATTTCTGTTTTAGATAAGGTTGGTTTAAAACACAAAGCAAAAGAATATCCAGATAAATTATCTGGGGGAGAACAACAAAGAGTGGCAATTGCTCGTGCAATTGTTAATAGACCTAAACTTTTAATTTGTGATGAACCTACGGGAAACTTGGACCCTGAAATAAGTATGGAAATAATGGAACTTTTGGAAACTATTAATAAAGATTTAGATACTACTATTCTTATGGTTACACATGATTTGGAAATAGTTAAAAAAATGCAGAAGAGAGTGTTATTGTTGAAGGAAGGTAGACTTGAGAAAGATTATAAGAAGGGAAGTTTTGTAGATGAGAAGTTTTAGAACATTAATAAGAAGTTTAAGAGATGCTTTAAAAAGTGTTGTTAGAAATTTTAGTTTATCTTTAGCTTCAGTTACTTGTATTACAATTACTCTTATAATTATTGCTTCAGCTCTTCTTATTTCTGATAATGTTAAGCATTTTACTAGTGAAATAGAAAAAGATGTTACTATAGTTGCATTTTTAGAATCAGATGTAGATAGTGTACAGCGTGAAGAATTTGAACTTAGTTTGAAAAAAAATATGAATGTGGAAACATATAAGTTTAAATCAAAGAAGACAGTTAAAGATGATATGGCTTCTGAAAGCACTACTTTTGATGCAGTATTAAAGGAATGGGATGAAAAAGAAAATCCACTTAAAGATACATACACGATAAAAGTAAGTGATGTAGATAAGATCAAAAATACTGCGACTGAGATAGAAAACATGCCTGGTGTTAGTGCTGTTCAATATGGTGAAGGGCTTGTTGAAAAGTTAGTTAGTGTTTTTGATGCAATTGAAAAAATTACTTTAATTGCTGCAGGTGCTTTGATAATAGTTACAATTTTCTTGATTATAAATACAATCAAACTTACTATTTTTTCTAGAAAAAGAGAAATTGGTATAATGAGATTAGTTGGAGCTAGTAACCACAGAATAAAATTACCATTTGTAATTGAAGGGGTTATTTTAGGAATTATTGGTTCGATTATTCCTATAGTTACAATTGTATTTGGTTATTCAGCTTTATATAATCATTTTGGAGGAGTATTATTCTCTCCAGTGATTAAACTTATAGAACCAATGCCATTTGTGTTTAATACTTCAATTATAGTTTTGCTAATTGGTATGGTTGTTGGTATGATAGGTAGTTCAAGAGCTGTTAGGAGGTACATTAAGGTATAATGAAGAAGTGTAGATTTTTAGTTTTAATTATTGCTATTCTTTTAGTTGTCCCTTGTGGAGTACATGCTACTACTATTAGTGATTATAAAGCAAGAATTAGTGCTTTAGAGCAGGAGAAAAAAGAAAATGAAGCTAAAAGCGCAAAGACTGAAGATAAAATTCAAGCTGCTAAGGATAGAATAAATGAGATTACTAGACAAATAGCAGATGCTAGAAAAAATCAACAAGCTATAGAAAATGAAATTGAAGAATTAAAGAAAGAAATAAGTGCTAAAGATAAACAAATGAAAGAATTAGTAGCATTTTATCAAGTTTCTGAGAATGATAACTTTTATTTAAAGTTTATATTTGGTGCTGATAGTTTTGAAGATTTAATTTATAGATTTTCTGTGGCTGAGCAATTAACAGAAGCAAATGATAATTTAATAGATGAAATGAATACTTTAATTGCTAAGAATAAAAAGAAAGTTAAAGAATTAGAGGAACAACAAAAGAAACTAGATAACTTAAATGGTCAAATTGAAGCAGAAATTCAAAAACTAGGTAGCGAAAAGAAAAAATATACAGAAAATGCTTTATCAGTTGACGAAGAGATTTCAACTTTAAATAAACAAATTAAGTATTATAGAGATAAAGGTTGTGGTGACAACGAAGATGTAGCTATTTGTTCTCAACCTACTGGATATGGTCAAGCTGATAGTAGTGCGGCAAGTTTAACTCCAAGTGCTAAAGGATTTATAAGGCCACTTGCACATGGTTATATAACTTCATATTATGGTGGACGAATCCATCCGATATTTGGAACTGCTAGCTATCATAGTGGTGTAGATATAGCTCAAGACTATGGAACTCCTATTATGGCTTCAAATAAAGGACAAGTAGTTGGAGCAGATTGGTATGATGGTTATGGATATGCTGTAATGGTATATCATGGAGCAGCTGGTTATGACTATACAACTTTATATGGACATATGAGTAGTATTAGTGTTTCTATGGGACAAGCTGTATCAAGAGGACAAAAACTTGGTGAAGTTGGTTCTACCGGATGGTCTACTGGACCCCATTTACATTTTCAAGCTATGTATGGAAATGGTTATAATTTGAATTCAACTTTTGATCCATTTAATTTGGTATATATGCCAGTTTCTTGGTAATAAAAGATACTTTTCATAAGTATCTTTTTTATTTTATCTTGTTTTATTATTTATTTAATTATATAATACTTTTGGTTAAGGAGGTCTAACATGGGTAATAAGAGAGTTAAAAGACGTATTAAAAGAAAAGTATTGATGTTACTATTGGCTTTTATTCTTATACTAGGTGCTCTTGCCTGTGGTGTTTCATTTTATAAATATCGTAATTTTGATATCAATGAACTTAGTGTAAAAAAAATTAACTATGAAGATAAAGCTTTTAAAATTAAAGTTTCTGATTATTATGGTGATATAAAATGTGGTATCAGTAGAAATAACGGAAAGATTAATTGGATATATATGAATAATAGCACTTGTAAATATAAAATCACTAAGTATGGAAACTATAATATTTATTTTAAGAATAAAAAAGGTATTAAGAAAATTGAGGATATAAATGAATTATTTTATTTATCATTGAAAAAGAAAAAGTATTATATTGCTGTTGGGGATAGTAAACGAATTTCATATAAATTCGTAAGTGTGGGGAATAAACCTGTATTTAATTCAAGTGATAAGTCTGTTGCTTACGTAAAAGATGGTATTTTATATGCAAAAAAATCTGGTAAAGCAGAAATTACTATTCAAGATAAAAAAATATCAGTTGTTGCTACTGATTTAATAGATAAGATGCCAAAGCAATATAATTATAATAGACCATATCTGTATTGTAATGCTTTTACTCAAAATGAGGCTAAATTACTTGATGAAATACTTTTTGCTAGAGTAAAAGAAGCTGGTGAAGGTACTCGTGGTGGTGTAGTTGCTGCGGCAAGATTTCTTACTTTAGAATTTCCTTACAGAATCAGTTATTTTTCTGAAAATGGAAGGCTTGGGCCTCCATATTATATGGTAGTTGATGGAGAAGGAAGATATTATCATAAGGGATTATATTTGAGTGCTGATAAGTTCAAAGATATTTCTCCTACTTATAAAGGACCTGCAACATGGGGATGCAGTATATATTCCAAACCTAGTAAGGGACAACGTAATAATGGCCTTGATTGTAGTGGCTTTACAACATGGGTTGTTTTAAATGGTGGTTTTGATATTGGTGATTTGCCTGCATATTCTGGTTCTTCATCTGCTGATACTTTAAATGCTATTGGTAAAGAAGTAAAACTTACTGAGGAAGTTGCTTTATCAAATAAAATAAAACCTGGTGATTTATTAGGAGAAGTTAGTGTTTCTGAAGGACACTCTGCTATAGTAATAGGTATGGATAAAGATAATTATTATGTTGCTGAATCATTATGGATTTCTCCTTTAGGAGTTAATGTTAATACTTACAAAAAAAGTGAGTTAGATAATAATTTTGAAACTGTTAATCTTATGGATAGCTATTATAAAAAAGAAGGTCATTATACTAATATGTGGTGATATTTAGAATGTTAATATATAAAAAGATTTTTCAAATTCATTGACAAATAAACATTTCTTGTGTTATTATTCTTTTTAGAGACACGGAAGTGTTTTTATTTTGAATAAAAATACATAAAATTAAGAGGTGGGTTATGAAATCTGATAAGAAAAAAAAGAAAGTAGAAAAAGCGCCTGAAGTAAAAGTTAAAAACAAGAAGGAAAAGAAAGAAAAGGAAACTAAACCTAAAAAGGATAACTTTTTTAAGTTAGTTATAGCTGAACTTAAAAAGACTGTTTGGCCTGATAAAAATTATATGGTTAAGTATTCTATTGCTACATTCGTAGTTATTATCTCATGTTCAGTATATTTTTATTTATTCTATTTACTATTTACATTTATTAAGGAGTTAAGATAATGGATAAAAAATGGTATGTTGTTAATACTTATTCTGGACATGAAAAGAAAGTTCAAGAAAAACTTTTAATGCGTGCGAGTTCTATGAATATGGAAGATTACATTTTTCGTGTAATTGTACCTGAACAAACTGAAGTTGAAGTAAAAGATGGAGTAACTAAGGAAAAAGTAAAAAAATTATTCCCTGGTTATGTTCTAGTAGAAATGATTATGACTGATGAAGCATGGTTTGTTGTGCGTAATACACCTGGAGTTACAGGCTTTATAGGTTCAAGCGGGAAAGGTGCTAAACCTACACCTCTTCAACCATATGAAGTTGATAAAATACTTAATAGTATGGGCATGAGCAGACTTGAAGTTAGTACAGATCTTCAAATTGGAGAGCTTGTTAAGATTACTTCTGGACCTTTTGCAGGAATGGAAGGTAAAATTTCAGAACTTGATTTAGAAAATCAACAAATTGTAGTTTTACTAGATTTATTTGGACAAGAACCTGATGTTGAAGTAGAAATTTCACAAATAGAAAAGGCT
>CAZKTT010000011.1:0-11764 GCA_964555755.1 uncultured Mycoplasma sp. | reverse complement strand
TTAGAAAATGCTTCTACTCTGTCCATTAATTCTTTATATGTAATTTTATTATTGTAATAAGTAAGTGCAATATTTTTAGGATACTTTATCGCAGTTTCTGCGACAAGTTCTATCATTGTTCCTTTTGGATATTCTAAGTGATTAGGAACATCTCCATAAAATTTAAACCAAGGATAATCTTCAGTTTTAGAAAATCTAAAATTCATTGTTATCTTCCCTTCTTTATGTAGATTATACATAAGATTATTATATCATAAAGATATGTATTATCAAATAAAAAAAGCTAGTAAACTAGCTTTTTGGTACTTGTTGTGTAATACAGTGAATATTTCCTCCACCAAGTAATATTTCACGTGCATAGATTGGTTCAATCTTTCTACCTGGGAAGACTTCTTTAAGTAATTTAATTGCCTTTTCATCATTAGGATCATTAAATACAGGTAAAGCAATAAATCCATTACCAGTATAAAAATTAACATAACTAGCGGCAAGTCTATCTCCAACATTTCTAGGAAGTGTCCCATCTACTGAATCAACACCTTTGCTTTCTTCTTCAGTAATTAAAATTGGAGAAGGTGTATAAAGTTTATGAATTTTAAGTTTTCTTCCCTTTGCATCTGTTTCTGAACTTAAATATTCATAAGCTTCCATGCTTCGTTCATATTGAGGATCATTTTTGTCATCGGTCCAAGCAAGTAATACTTCACCTGGTTTAACCCAGTTACACATATTATCTACATGCCCATTTGTTTCATCATTATATATTCCTCTTGGAATCCATAATACTTTTTCACAATTTAAATAATCACAAAGAATCTTTTCAATTTCTTCTTTACTCTTATCAGGATTACGTCCTTCAGATAGTAAACACTCTTCAGTTACCATAACAGTTCCTTCACCATCTACGTGAATAGAACCACCTTCTAGAACGAATCCTTCAGTTCTATAACTGTCTACTCTTTCTATTTCGCACATCTTGCGTGCAATTTTATCATCTCTATCCCAAGGAAAATATAATCCATCAACAAGGCCACCCCAAGCATTGAATTCCCAATCAACGCCACGCATTTGACCTTTATCATTTATAACAAATGTAGCACCACAATCTCTTACCCATGAATCATCATTTGACATTTCTACTACTCTTACATAATCATTAAGCATTGCACGAGCGTTTTCAAATTGATAATTAGTAACAATTACTGTCATAGGTTCATATTTTCCAATTGTATTAGCTACTTCTGCAAAAACTTGTTGAGCTGGTTTACCACCAAGTCTCCAGTTATCTGGTCTTTCAGGCCAAATCATATAACAGCCTTTATGTTTTTCGAATTCTCCAGGCATTCTAAAGCCATCTTTTTTAGGGTTTGAATTAAGTCTTTTCATTTTTCCTCCTTTTTAAACTTTAAATTATAATATATAGGGATTCAAATAGAATCCCTATTATTTATTTTTATTATTTATTGTTTTTAGTTGTAAATACTAAGCTACATATTGCTAAAATCAAACATATTCCTGCCAAGCATGATGTTACTAAACTAGCTGCAATCATTTTCATTGGTGCAAAGTAATATGTTGCGATTACAAATAATCCAGTTAATCCTCCGAATACACACGCTGCGAATACTTTAGCATATTGAGGTTTTGTAAATACAAAACTGAACAATGCTAATGCTACACATGCTATTGCTAAACCAATCCAAATTATTGTAAATGTTTTTAAGTATAGTGCTAGAAGTGTGAACAATACTGCTAATAATATTGCTGCAATTGTTCTAGCAGAGCTAGGTGAAATTTTAGCAATTAGAATTTCTTCAATAGTAAATGAAAGAATTACTCCTAAAACTAATGGAATATTATCTGCTAAGTATTCGCCAGAGAAATCACCAAATATAGTAAATAATATACCTGCGATTAGAATAATGAATGGTACAACAGAAGCGATAAAGATTACTGGTTTTGGTCCAGGAACCTTGTATGGTCTTTCTTTGGCACTATCTACTCTTCTAAGTTTTAAGAATGCTAAGAACATTGGAATGTAACCAACTAGTAATGTGATCCAGCTTAAACAGAAGAATAATTCAAATGATGCAGCGAAGCTGTCACTTACATATCCAGCAACAACACCTAGAACAACTATAGCTGTTGCAACTGCTCCATTTATAATTGCAGCTTTATATGGAACACCTTCAGCATTTGTTTTAGTAAATACTTTAGGCATAGATCCGTCTTCAGCAGCATATTTAGCCACTTCATTAACTCCGAATGACCATGAAGCAATGTTAGCAATAAATGTGTAAATAAGCATTCCGCCACAGATTATGATTAAAGCATTCATAACTCCTGCTCCAATTCCTATTGCTCCAAATAAAGCAGAAAGTACTTCGATAAAGTTATCTGGGTCTAAATTAGCTACTTGATCTGGGCTTAATGCAATATTGAATCCTGTTGCAGGAAGAATATAGAATATAGCCATTAATAATCCGCCGAATATTAATGCTTTTGGAATATCCTTTTTAGGTTTTTCCATATCATCTACCCAAGTTCCTACTACTTCAAATCCCATGAAGTTGAATAGAATAATTGAGATAAAAGGTAATCCTGTGTCGATATTTAGTGATAAGTCTGGAAGTAAATCTTTATAACTAGTAATTGGATTAGCGCTTCCGTATCTAACTAAGAAATAAATACCGCCTATACCAATTCCTAATAATAATACTACTTTACATATTGTACCTAAGTTAACAATATATTTACTTTCGCCAATTCTTTTTGTACTTAAAAATGTTACTAACCAAATATATACTAATTCGATTATTAACAACACTGGAACGCTTAAATCGATATTAAACATACCAGTAATAATTACTGTAACTGCTAATGCTAATGATGCAATCCAAAGTGGGAAGTTTACCCAATAGTTCCACGCAACTCTACCAGCCCATTTTGGACCAAATGCTCTTTTTACCCATTCGTACATACCACCTTCACTTGGATATGTTGTACCAAGTTCAGCAGTAATCATACCATATGGTAAACAGAAGCAAAGTAGTAAGAAAATCCACCAGAAATATTGTGAATTTCCAATAGCAGCAGTTGGCATTACTGATTCACATACTAGAGTTAAACAAACTGTCCCTAGTATGGCATCAGTTAATCTAAATTTTTTCTTCTTATTCATTTTTTTACAACTCTCCTAAATTCTTTTTACATATTTCTTTAGTTTCTTCTGCTTTACCCATAAAGTATACAAGCAAAGCTCTAATTGAAGTCAAACGATTTTCTGCTTCGTCGAATGCGATGGACCTATCGCTATCCATAACTTCGTCTGTTACTTCTTCTCCTCTTGTTGCAGGAAGACAATGCATAAATTTTGAATTTGCACCAGCCTTATTCATCATTTCCATATCGACTTGATATTTTGGATAGAAAATACCTTTTCTTTCTTCCTCAGATAATTCAGCTTCATATAGACCATACCATACATCTGTATAAATAAAGTCAGCTCCCACGATTGATTCTTCATCATCTGTTACTAACCAAGTTCCACCACTTACTTTACAGTTTTCTTCTGCTATCTTTTGGAAATGTTCATTCAATTGGAATCCTTTTGGTCCGAAATGAACAAAGTTGCCACCAAGTTTTGTAACAATCATCATTAGTGAAGCACATACTTGAGTAGCATCTCCTACAAAGACAACTTTACAATCTTCAAATTTTTTACCTTCAGGTAAATGTTCAAGCATTGTTGTTAAATCGCCCATTTCTTGTGTTGGATGATTGTAATCACTCATACCATTAATTACTGGTATGTCAGCATCTTTTGCTAAATTTACAATGGTTTCATGTTTTTGTACACGAGCCATCATAATATCTGCAAGCCTAGACATTACTTTTGCTGAGTCATAATATGTTTCATGCTTACCAAGTTGTATTTGTCCAGGGGCTAAATACTGAGCGTGTCCTCCTAGTTGTGTCATTGCAGTTTCAAAAGACATACGAGTTCTAGTTGAAGTTTGTTCAAATATCATAGCTAGTGTTTTGTGATATAACACATTAAGCGGATATCCAGCTTTGATATTCTTTTTCATTAGTATCCCTAAGTTAGCTATATCTAGAAGTTCTTCTTTAGTGAAATCTGAAGTATCTACATAATCTTTTTTCATTCTCTTTCCTCCTATTATAATCATTATATCACTCACCTTTTTAATTTGCAATTAACTTTATTGATTTTCTTTCATAAAAAAAGCAGTTATGTAATTTGTACCAAATTTACTTAATAACTGCCCATAATTTATCATATTCTTTTATTTTACTTCCAATGTTTTTTACATAGTATCCATTTTCAAATACTTCATCTAATCCAATATTGTTTTCAATATTTTTATTTGGTGATATATATGGATATTCATCTACAATTTTTTGACTAACATCGGTTCTAAGTAAATAATTTATAAATAAATATGCATTTTTTTCATTTTTAGATCCATCTAAAATTGTGTAATTGTCAGTACTAATAGCATGGCCTTCTTTAGGATATACTATTTCTATATTTTTGTTTTCTTCTTGAGCAAGTATAGCTTCAGCACTCCACATAATACCTATATCAACTTCATCTGTTATAAAGAATGTTTTAGGACTATCACTATCGTATGCCTTAATATTATCTTTTAAATCTAATAACCAGTTTTCTGCTTCCTTTAATCTAGATAGTTCTGTTTCATTCATGTCATAACCTAAGGACATGAAAGCAAGTCCTATAACGATTCTTTGATCATCCAATAATACTACATCGTTTTTATATTTTGCTAACATTAAATCATTATATCCTTCGATACTTTCACTTATTTTATCTTTATTATATGCTATTACTACTATAGTTGATAAGAAAGGAAGTGAATACTTGTTGTTTGGATCATATTTTTGATCTAAAAATCTAGTATTTATATTTTCAAAATTACTAAATTTTGTTTTATCTATTTCCTTTATAAGCCCTTTTTCAATCATTAATTCAACCATATAATCACTAGGAAATACTACATCATATGTACCCTTTTTTGAAGACGTTACTTTAGCAAGTAATTCTTCATTTGAAGAATAGGTCCCATAATTAACTTTAATATTGTATTCTTTTTCAAAATCTCTAATTACGGTATCAGGTATATAAGATGACCAGTTTAAAACATTAACTACCCCATCATAACTTCCACTTTTACTGCATCCAGTTAATAATAGTATTAATACTACAAATACTAATAATTTCACATTTTTCATTTTTGGCCTCCAACAATTTTTCTACCTTGAACTACAGTAACTGTTATTAAAATAGTCATAGTAGCTAAAAGCATCAAAGTAGTTAAAGCATTTACGTCTGGACTTATTCCAGTCTTTATCATTGAATATATTTGAAGTGGCAAGGTATTACTACCTGGCCCAGCTGTAAAGTAACTGATTATTACATCATCTAATGATAAAGTAAAAGCAAGAGTTGCTCCACTTACTACTCCTGGAGTTATTTGAGGTAGTGTTACTTTAAAGAAGGTGTTAATGCTATTAGCTCCTAGATCTTTAGCAGCTTCTTCATAAGTATCTAATGTTTTTGATAAAGTTGACCTAACGCTTACTATTACAAATGGTATTGAAAATGCTATATGCGAAAGTACAAGCGTAAACATTCCTAATTCTAATCTTGTTAAAGTATAGACTGATAATAGTGATATACCTAGAACTATTTCTGGTATTATTATTGGTATGTAAAGTAATAAGTTAATTGCAGATTTAAATCTAAAATTATGCCTATATAATCCTACCGCTCCAAGGGTTCCTATTATTGTAGATATCGCAGTACTTGCTACTGCTATTATCATTGTATTAATAAATGCTTCAATTAAAACTCTATTATGAAATAAATTTTTATACCAATCGAAAGTAAATCCTTCAAATATAACATTCATTCTAGAAGTATTAAATGAGTAAATAACTAGAACAATTATAGGAAGATACATAAAGACTAGGACTACACCAATTAAAATATTTTTTAATGTCTTGTGTTTCATTTACATACCCCCCAAATCATCTAATTTACCGCCAAATTTACGATAAAGCCATACAAGAAGGAATGTAATTAGTATTAACGATATTGCTATAGCAGCACCAAAAGGCCAATTTCTTGCCGTTAAGAATTGGTTCTTAATTAAATTACCAATTATCATTGCTTTACCTCCACCAAGGATATCAGCAATGAAGAAATAACCTATTGCTGGGATAAATACCATAAGCGAACCATTAAATATTCCTGATGCTGTTTCAGGTATTATAATTTTTCTAAAAATTGCTAATGGTTTAGCTCCTAGATCTTTTGCAGCTTCGATTAAATTCTTATCTATCTTAAATACCGCACTACATATTGGTAACATCATAAAAGGTAATAAAGTATAAGTCATACCTATTACTATTCCTAAATTATTGTACATTAAACTAAGCGGAGTATCTATCAATCCACCATCAATAAGTCCACTGTTAATTATCCCATTCTTTCTTAAAAGTACTATCCATCCATAAGTTCTTATTAGTGAATTAGTTAAAAATGGTATCATTATTAGTTTAGTCATTAAATTTTGTAATTTTTTACTTCTTTCACGTAATACAAGAGCAAATGGATAAGAAATACATATACACAAAAATGTTGCAATTAATCCAATCAATCCTGATTTTAAAAATATACTTATGTAGGTTATATCAAATATTGATGCATAATTTGATAAAGTGAAACTATATATTATTCCACCATATGAATCATTTTGACAAAAACTTAAAAACAATATGTATATAAGTGGTAATAAAATCAGTAATAATGCATAGATGACAACGGGAAATAACATTATATCTCTAAATAATTTATCTCCCTTTTTCATTTGTGCCTCCTGATAGGGACTATATCATCATCCTCGACTATTACATAAGCTTTATCCCCTTCTTTATAATCAACACTGCCTTTAACAGTTATTCTTAAATCAAATTCACCTTCGTTATCAATGAATAGTTTAGTAATGCTTCCATCATAAACTACTGTTTTAATTATTCCTTCAATAGAATTATGAGAAGGTCTATGAGATATATATACGTTTTCAGGTCTAATCATTAAATTAATGCTATCTCCCACTTTATCAGTTTCTTCTTTTGGTAAAGTAAATTTTTTATCATCAAATTCTGCTACAATTGTATCTTTACCTACTTTAGCAATTTTTGATTTAAAGATATTTGATTCTCCAATAAAATCTGCAACGAAAACAGACTTAGGATTTTCATATATATCTTGTGGTGTTCCTTCTTGTTCGATTACACCTTTTTCTATTATTATAATTCTATCGCTCATTGTAAGGGCTTCGTCTTGATCATGAGTAACATAAATAAAAGTGATGCCAAGTTTTCTTTGAATTTTTTTAAGTTCTATTTGCATCATTCTTTTTAATTTCAGATCAAGTGATGCTAGTGATTCATCAAGTAATAAAACCTTTGGATTCATAACTATTCCTCTAGCAATTGCTACTCTTTGTTGTTGACCACCAGATAATTGTGAAGGAAGACGATCTTCATAACCATCTAATTCTACTAGTTTTAATACTTTATTTACTCTAGTTATTATTTCTTTTTTATTTACTTTTTTCATTTTTAATCCAAAACTAACATTTTCAAAAACTGTCATATGAGGAAATAAAGCAAAATTTTGAAAAATAGTATTTACTTCTCTTTTGGTAGGATCTACTTCTGTTACATCGACATCATCAATAAATACTTTACCACTAGTGACATGTTCCAATCCTGAAATCATTCTAAGTATGGTAGTTTTTCCACATCCAGAAGATCCTAAAAGAGTTAAAAATTCTCCTTCATAAACATCCATGGATAAATCTTTTATTACATATTTTCCTTTTTCAAAACTTTTACTTACGTTTTCTAATCTTACTATTTTTTCCATACACTACACCCTATTGTAATGATAGCACAAATTGTTTTAAAAATAAATGGTAAAATCATTAATTTTTTTACAAAAGAAAAAGGTATTAAATACCTTTATTTTTTCATTTCAATTTTTTCGTTAGCTTTTCCTTCTAGTAACTTTGGATTATTTAAAATATATTGTAAAAGTTGTACTGATTTTATCATATAGAATCCATCTGCAATGCCTTCATCTAAAGTAACACCAAAATCACAAAAATCTCTTATTTCTCTAGACCCGTCTTTATTAATAACCTCTTTTTTGTAAATTTCACCCATTGTAGCTAGTATAGAATTAGTTCCAAAATCAGTAATATTATGATAAATACCTCCTCGAGAACCAATAGAACCTATATTAGATAAAATAACTGTACTATAATATAAAAGTTCATGTGTTAATGAATCAGGAAGCCAGTCATGTCTATCCAAAAACATAAACATAGATACAATAGGTCTTCTGAAAATCTTAGGCATATGACCTACAAAAGACACAAGTTTATCGCCTCCAGATGAAGAACTAGTTCTAGCTTTTTTTACAGAACCAGATATCTTATCGCTAAGAGTAAAAATATTATCATCTTCGGCTACTTTTAGTACTCTCATAAGTTCCTCTGAAGTATCATTAAATTCAGTTTTAGCTACAAATGATAAAACTACATCATTTCTCATATAAAATCTACCATTCACTATGAATATATTAAGTGATGGCCTATTATAAATAACTTTACCTATTGCAGTAGCAAATAGATGGAAATATGTTATATGACTATCTTTTTTCTTATCAAGTTTTTCCTTATACTTTATTAGCTCAGTCACATCGATTGGATAATCAATATATACTTCTCGATATGACCTTCTCTTTTTAATGTCTGTCATTACATACATCATACCAGTTAAATCTTTTAATTTTTTCCCGTCTCTACGATCACCAAATTTTTTCATCAACTCTCCTACTTTCTTTAAAGATAACCCAATTATACCATAAAACGTCTAAAAAGAAAACTAAATATTCCAAATAATATTTTTTAAAAAGTACCAAATTGTATATCTAAGAATATAATAAACTGTAACTAAAGGAGGAAAAAGATGAAAAAAATAATGATTATTATTGCTAGTATATTACTAGTTATACTCTTATTAATAACCTATAGTTTTCATTCAAGTAATATTAATAATAATTTAACAAAAGTTAAAGTGGCAGAAGTAACACATAGTGTTTTTTATGCTCCTCAATATGTGGCATTAGAACAAGGTTTTTTTGAAGAAGAAGGTTTAGATGTAGACCTTATTTTAACCAGTGGGGCAGATAATGTTATGGCTGCTGTTTTATCAAATGATGTTGATATAGGATTATCTGGTAGTGAAGCTACTATTTATGTCTATAACAAAGGAGAAAAAGATTATGTTAAAACATTTGCTGGTCTAACTCAAAAAGATGGATCATTCATTGTAGCAAGAGAAAAAGCTAAAAGTTTTAGTTTGAACGATTTAAAAGGAAAATATGTTATTGGTGGTAGACTTGGAGGTATGCCTGAAATGACTTTAGAATATACACTAGAAGAACATAATATAAATCCTGATAAAGATTTAATAATAGATACTAGTATTGATTTTGCTTCTATGGCAGGCGCGTTTATCGGGGGAACTGGTGACTATGTAACTTTATTTGAACCACTTGCTACTCAAATAGAAAATGAAGGGTATGGTTATAAAGTAGCTCTTCTAGGAACTTTAACAGGTAATGTTCCTTATACTGCTTATAATGCTAGAACTAGTTATATAGAAAATAATTCTGAAATTATTTCAAAATTTGATACCGCTATCCAAAAAGGTTTAGATTACGTTCATAATCATACTAGTGCTGAAATAACAGAAGCAATTATGAATCAATTCCCAGATACTTCTTATAATGATTTAAAAGCATCAGTAGAAAGTTATTTAGATAATGATACTTGGCCAAGTACTACTAAAGTTACTAAAAAAGCATTTAATCATATGCAAGATATAGTTATTTCTGCAGGACAATTAGACAAAAAAGTTGACTATCAAGATCTAGTTTATGTCAAATAATGTCTTAACTATTAAAAAACTAAAGAAAATATATCATGATAAAAATAAAGAAGTTAAAGCTTTAGAAGATGTTAGCTTTGAAGTTAAAAATAAAGAATTTGTTTCAATAGTTGGGACTTCAGGTTGTGGTAAATCTACTATTCTAACTATCCTAGCTAATATTTTGAAAGAAACAGATGGTGAAATAGTTTTTGAAAATAAAAATATTAAACTAGGATACATGCTTCAAGAAGATACTTTATTTGCTTGGCGAACTGTTTTAGAAAATGCCTGTTTAGGTTTAGAAATAAAACATAAATTAAATAAAGTTAGCAAAAATAAAGTAATAAATCTTTTAAAAAAATATGGTTTAGGTGATTTTATAGATAGTTATCCAAATAGTTTATCAGGAGGATTAAAACAAAGAGTGGCTTTAATTAGAACATTAGCCTTAGACCCTGATATTCTTTTATTAGATGAACCTTTTAGTGCTCTTGATTACCAAACTAGATTATCACTTTCAGATGACTTATATAAAATAATTAAAAATGAAAATAAAACTGCTATTATGGTAACTCATGACATAGGAGAAGCGATAAGTATGTCTGATAGAATAATTGTTATGACTAATAGACCTGGAACAATTAAAGATATTATAAAAATAAATTTAGAAGAAAAAAGTATTCCTACTGAGAACAGAAAAGATAAGATGTTTACTTATTATTATGAAAAAATTTGGAAAGAACTTGATCATCATGTATAGCAAAGAATATAAAGCTTATTTGAAAAAATTAAAAATACATAAATTTATAGTTATTTTTTTTCAAATATTTATTTTGATATCCTTTTTGATTATATGGGAATTAAGTGCTAAGGCAGAACTTATTAATTCTTTTTTAACATCTTATCCATCTGAAATAATTAAAACTGCTATTGAACTCTTTAAAGATAATAATTTATTATCACATATATTTGTAACTACTTATGAAACAGTAATAAGTTTTTCTCTTGCTACTGTTATTGGAATAATAATCGCAAGTATTTTATGGAGCAGTAGAACCATTGCCAATATTTTTGATCCCTATCTTACTGTTCTTAATTCACTACCTAAAGTATCTTTAGGGCCACTTTTAATCATATGGTTTGGGGCTAATACTAATTCCATAATATTTATGGCTTTATTAATAGCGGTTTTTACTACAATTATAAATATGTATAATGCTTTTATTAATACTGATCCTTCTAAAATAGTTCTTATGAAATCTTTTAATGCTAATAAATATCAAATATTTTCAAAACTAATTTTTAGAGGAAATATTCCAACTTTAATAAATACTTTAAAAATAAATATTAGTTTATCTTTAATTGGAGTAATTATGGGTGAACTCTTAGTATCGAAAAGAGGTCTAGGTTATTTAATAACTTATGGTTCACAAGTGTTCAATTTAAACTTAGTGATTACTAGTATTGTTATCCTAGGAATAATTTCTTATCTTCTTTATTTTGTAGTTTCAAAGATAGAGTTAATTATTAAAAGAAATAATTAGATTCTTAAAAGAAGAGGCTTAAAATGCTCTTCTTTTTCATATTATTTACTATGACAAATTTTATTAAAGGTATATTTGTAGGAATATTTAATATAGTACCTGGATTAAGTGGTAGTGTTCTTTTAATTATTTTAAATTTATATGATAAATGTATAAGTGCAATTAGTTTG
>CAZKTT010000010.1:0-12087 GCA_964555755.1 uncultured Mycoplasma sp. | reverse complement strand
GTTGCATCACCATTCTTTATTGGTTTTGTAATAGCATGGCTTTTAAATCCTGCGGTTACTAGACTTCAAAAGAGAAATGTTAAAAGAGGACTTGGATCTGTCTTTGTTTTTGTGATGTTTTTATTACTTATATTTATAATTATAAAAGTAATGGTACCAATGTTATATTCACAAATAAATGAATTTATTGAAATAATACCATCATTGTTCTCACAACTTGGAGATTATGTTACTAATATATTTGATAAGTTAAGCAAAACAGGATTTGATTTTAGTACAATAGAAACTAAGATTTATGAATCTTTATCAACATTTGCTGCTGATATGACTAAAGAACTTCCTACTATTGTTATAAATAGTGTATCTAGTGTAATAAGCAGTGTATGGCAAGTGCTTCTTGGTTTAGTAGTAGGATTCTACTTACTAATTGATTTCGATGACATGCATAAGATATATAATATAGTTCCTAAAAAATATAAAAAAGAAGTTATTAAAACAATGGATCAAATTAATGATACTTGTAAAAACTTTGTTCAAGGAACATTATTCATTTCATTCATTGTATTCATAATAACTAGTATCTTCTTTGCTTTAATCGGACTTCCATCACCAATGTTATTCGGACTTATCTGTGGTATTACTAATATTATCCCTTATATTGGTCCTTGGATTGGTGGAGCAATTGCTACAATCGTAGGATTTACAGTATCACCACTTGTAGGTATTTTAACAATCGTTATTGCCTTTGCAGCTCAACAAGTTGATGGTATAATCTTACAACCACTTATCATGAGTAAAACAATGAAATTACATCCTGTTACTATTATGGTAGGGTTATTAGTATTTGGATATTTCTTCTCTGTAATTGGTATGATTATCGCTACTCCTACAATAGCAGTATTAAAAATATTAATGGTAGAGTTTAATAACAAATATAAATTGAAAAATAAACTGGTAAATGCTGAAATAAAAGGTGATTAATATGAAAATTATCTTAATCGGGGGTAAAGCTAGAAGTGGAAAAGATACTTTAGCAGATTTTATGATTAAAGATCTTGAAAGTAAAAATAAAAAAGTATGTAAAATACAAGTTGGACAATATATAAAGTATTATGCTCAAAAGTATTTTGGTTGGGATGGACAAGAAGAAACAAAACCTAGAGAACTTTTAATTCATCTTGGAACAGATATTATAAGAAATAAAATAGATGAAAACTTTCATATAGATAGATTAGTTCAAGATATAAAAGTTTTATCGTACTTTTATGATTATTTCATAGTATCTGATATAAGATTTCCTGTGGAAATAGAAAAAGTAAAAGAAGCATATGATAATGTTATATCTATAAAAATGATTAGAGAAAGTGATGAATTAACTGAAGAACAAAAGAAAAATGTAACAGAAACTTCTCTTGATAATTATGATAAATTTGATTATGTTATAATAAATGATCAAACTTTAGAAGTTCTAGAGGAAAAAGCAAAAGAAATATTAAACGAAATAGGTGAGTAGTATGAAAGAATTCACAGCAAAAGGTTTAAAAAAAGAATATATTAATTTTTTTGAAAGTAAAGAACATAAGGAAATAAAAAGTGCTTCACTTTTTCCTGAAAATGATTCCTCTGTTCTTTTTACTACTGCAGGAATGCAACCTTTAGTACCTTTTCTTTTAGGGCAAAAACATCCAGAAGGTAAAAGAATAGTAGATTCTCAAAAATGTATTAGAACAGTAGATATTGCAGATGTTGGAGATGAATCACATTTAACATTTTTTGAAATGCTTGGTAATTGGAGTTTAGGTGATTATTTTAAATATGAATCAATAGCTATGAGTTTTGAGTTTTTAACAAAGAATTTATTGATTCCAGTAGAAAAGCTTGCAGTAACAGTTTTTGAAGGAGATGAAGATGCTCCAAGAGATGAAGAAAGTGCTAAAAGATGGGAAGAATTAGGAATACCTAAAGAAAGGATATTTTATCTTCCAAAAAAACATAACTGGTGGTGGGCTGGAGAAGAAGGGCCTTGTGGACCTGATACAGAAATTTTTTATATTTTTGATAAACCTGATTGTTCTCCAGATTGTTCACCTGCTTGTAGTTGTGGAAAATATATGGAAATCTGGAATAATGTATTTATGGAATACAATAGAACTAAAGAAGGTCTTGTGCCTTTAAAACAAAAAAATGTTGATACAGGAATGGGGCTTGAAAGAGTAGTTACTGTATCACAAAATAAAGATAGTGTTTATGAAACAGATGTGTTCTATAATACGATGAAAAAAATAAATGAACTTACTAAGGAAGATAACATAAGAAGCAAAAGAATAGTAGCTGATCATTTAAGAGCCAGTGTTATGATTATTAATGATGGTGGAGTTCCTAGTAATGTTGATCAAGGTTATATTTTAAGAAGACTAATAAGAAGAGCAATTAGACATATGAGAATCTTAAATATTACTTATGATCATATTGATGAAATAACTGTTGAAATCATTAAAGATTTAGAAAATCAATTAGGATCTTTGAATAGTGATAAAGTATTAGAAATAATGCATACTGAAGCACATAAATTTGAACATACTTTAGGTAAAGGACTAAAAAAATTAAAAGATTTTATTAATGAAAAAGATAAAGTATTAGCTAAAGAAATAGTGTTTAAAATGTATGATACTTATGGATTTCCTCCAGAACTTACTAGAGAAATAGCTAAAGAAAGAGGTTTAGATATCGATTTTGAAGGCTTTAAACAATTGTTCAAAAAGCATCAAGAAAAATCAAGACAGGGTGCTGCTGGTAAGTTTAAAGGTGGTTTAAAATCAACTGGAGAAACCGAAACTAAATATCATACTGCTACGCATTTATTAAATGCTGCTTTAAAGGAAGTTCTTGGTGATCATGTTCATCAAAAAGGTTCAAATATAAATGAAGAAAGAATGAGATTTGATTTTTCTCATCCAACAAAAGTAACAAAAGAACAACTTGAAGTAGTAGAAAATTTAGTTAATGAAAAAATAAAAGAAAATATTGAAGTGAAATGTGAAAAAATGAAAAAGGAAGATGCTATAAATTCAGGAGCAGAAGCTATGTTTGTAGATAGATATGGTGATGATGTTAGTGTCTATTCAATCGGTGATTTTTCTCGCGAAATATGTGGCGGACCACACGTGAAATCGACTGGTGAACTTGGACATTTTAAAATAATAAAAGAAGAAGCATCTTCAAGTGGGGTACGAAGAATAAAAGCAGTTTTAGAATAGTTGGTAATTTACCAACTATTTTTTTATATTTGCCTTTTTTTGCGATTTGTGATAGTATATTTTTTCATTAAGTGAGGTATATTATGGATAGTTATGAAATAGTTGATGAACTGATTGATAAAATAGTTTTAAATTTTGATTATGATCAATCTATAGCCTATATTGTTAGAAAATTAACTGGTATGTACGGAAAACAATTAAAAGTTAATGATGATGGCGTTACATGTGAAAATAAAGGTATATTAACTAAAGTTTCTATTGATGAAAAAAATGGTTTTATAGCAATGTCTGAAGAGGGGAAAAGCACTAAGCTTGAAGATCATTACTTTGTTAATAGTATTACTTATAGTATGAAAAATGGTACTGGTTCTTTAGAAAGAAGCAATGTAGATTATGATGTTTGTGATATTGATGGTGGTAGTGCTATAACTAATGAAGATATTCTTATAATTTATAAAAAGTTTGAAGCTGATAAGTGTACAATCTCTAGCATTAGAAATAAAACAGTTAAAAGATATTTGGTTGATGATGAATTAAATACTGAAAGTAAGTTTTTTCAAGATACTAAATATAATTTAGCTAGTGGTGATACTGTTCAGTTAGTTTGCAAAGATAATGATATCAAATACTATTATATTGACAATTCAGAAAATAAAAATAATACTTATAATGGTGATACTGATACTTATAAGAAAAATAGAATTAATCAACAAGAGTTTAATCGATTGATTAGTTATGGTAATGACATATATCAGATTTTAAATGATAAGGTTATAACACGATTTAGAAAAAAGTTTTAACTAAGTGTAAACTTAAAGAATAAATGGCTATTTTAGCCATTTTTAGTTTTAAAAAATATTGTTATTTTAATTATTTGTGATATAATTATTATGGATATATATGATTAAAAAATTTGGAGGGATTTTATGAAGTTTAAGTTGAAAGCTACTAAACAAGATTGGTTAATATTTGCACTTTTTGCAATTGTTTTATTCTTTGTTATTTCAATTGTTGTTAGTAATCTTGCATCCTTAGCGCAGGGTGAAGGTTTTGCTGGAATTAATCCTTTCAGAGCACTTGTAAAACATTTAGGGGCAGTTATAGTATTTTATATTATTGCAATGATTTTTCTTTTTGTATCAGTTAAGAATTTCTTTTTTGATAGAGAAGAAGGAGTGGGTTTAGCTACAGGTCCTAAAGACAGTAAAGGTTTTTCTAGATGGTGTACTGATAGAGAAATGAAGAGCACTTTAAAAGAATTATCAGTAACTTCGCCAACATATAGTCATGCTGGTTTTCCAATTATTAGTACAAATCAAAAATTTTGGGTAGATGATGGTGAAAGCCATAACTTAGTAATTGGATCTACTGGTACAGGTAAAACTCAATGTATTATTCATCCTTTAGTGAAGATACTTGCTAAAAAGGGTGAATCAATGATAATAACCGATCCTAAGGGTGAAATATATAGAGAAAGCGCAGGGTTATTAAAAAAAGAAGGTTATCAAATAATTGTTCTTAATTTCCGTGATCCGCAACGTGGTAATACTTGGAATCCGCTTAATTTGCCTTATCAATTATATAAAAATGGTAATACTGATAAAGCTATGGAAATTTTGGATGATTTAGCTACTAATATTTTGTATGATGAAAATAGTGCTAATCAAGATCCTTTTTGGGAAAAAACTTCTGCTGACTACTTTGCAGGTCTTGCTTTAGGTCTATTTGAAGATGCAAAAGAAGAAGAAGTAAATATTAATAGTATTAACTTAATGGTTAATATAGGGGAAGATAAGTGCGGTCCTAGAAGCACTTATATAAAAGAATACTTTAATACTAAAGATCCTGCTGGATCTGCTTATACTTGTGCATCTGGTACAATAAATGCTCCAGATGATACTAAAAATAGTATTTTATCTACTTTTAAACAAAAAGTTAGGCTTTTTGCTTCACGTGAAAATCTATCAGAAATGCTTTCACAAAACGATTTTGATATTTCTTCAATTGGTAAGCAAAAAACAGCTGTGTTTATGGTAATTCATGATGAAAAGAAAACATATCATGCATTAGCTACAATTTTTATTAAACAATGTTATGAATCATTAATCGATGTTGCTCAACATACTTCTGATGGTAAATTGCCTGTTAGAACGAATTTTATTCTTGATGAGTTTGCTAATATGCCACCTCTTAAAGATATTACTACTATGATTACAGCTGCACGTTCTAGACAAGTAAGGTTTACTATGATTATTCAAAACTTTGCCCAACTCGATGCAGTTTATGGTAAAGATAACGCCCAAACTATAAGAAGTAATTGTAATAACTTATTATATTTACTTACTACAGAACTTGCTGCTTTAAAAGAAATTAGTGAGCTTTGTGGAGATAAGATGGTTAAGATAGGTAAGGGCGAAAAAGAAAGAGAAGAAGCTCGTCCTCTTGCTACGGTAGCAGATCTTCAAAAAATGAAACAATTCGAAGCTATTGTTATAAGAACAAGACTTAATCCATTTAAAACTAGATTAAAACCAAACTTTGAGATAGATTGGGGAATGGAAAAAACAACTGCTGATCCTTTTGTTGAAAGAACAAAACAACCTATTAAAGTGTTTGATATACGTCAATTTGTAAATGACAGACGTAAAAACAAACTTATGAATATGGTACAAAATAGTTCTGATAACATGGTTAATACTTCTGCTCCAAATCCATTTATGGGAATGAATAATCCATTTGCTGTTCCTAATGAAAATCTTTCTAATACTAGTCCAATAAATGTTGATGAATTGGTTAAGAAGATAGATGCTAGAATCGCAGAACTTGAACAAGAAGAAAAGATGGAAGCTGAAAAGCGTAAAGCTAAAGGAAAAGAAAAGAAAGAGGCAGAAGCACAACAACAAAAGATTGAAGAACAAAAAGAAATAGATGCAAAACGTAAAGAAGTTGAAGAAAATATGTCTCCTAATGTAGGTAATATAGCTCCAACTAGATTAGCGGGATTTATAAACAATGCTAGAGCTAGCCGTGAGAAAGAAGAAGCAACAATGCAAGAACATGACATAAGAAAGTGAGAAGTTGTGACAGATTCTGAAGTAACTAAATATAAAAAGGTTACTGATGATCAATTCTTTGATGATTTCTTTGATGAATAGAAAATAGTAAACTTTGATAGTTTACTATTTTTTTTATTGCTTTTTTCAGTAATAATTGTTATTATATTATTAGAATTGGGGTGATGTGATGGCTAAGAGTGATTTTAATATTGACGAAAATGAATACTATGATGAAAATTCTAATTCTAATAATATGAATAACGAAAATATTAATAATTATTCCAATGATTTTGATTCTAATGACGATTCAAACGATATATATAAAATGGATTATAGTTCTGATTCAGATTTTAGTAATATAGGACTTAATAACAATAATAATAACAATAATTATTATGAAAATTCAGATGTCTTGTTTGATGAAGTTTCAGATAAAACTGCTAAAGATAGAATTAATTATAAAGTAAGTACTATGAATAAAAATGTTATTTTATTATTTGCAATAATTTTTATTATAGTTGTAGCAATTATTATAACAATTGTTTTAGTAATAGCTGATTATAAAAAATCATATACTGCTGAAATCTCATTACCTGATATTATTTATATGGGAGAAACTGAAGCCGTTTTAGTAAAAGCTAAAGGAAAAACTGATGTTTCAAATACAATTACTAGTTTTTATAGTTCTGAACCTAATATTATAAGTTTTGCACAAGATGAAATGACTGGTTCAGATGTAACTAATATGATGATACCTGCTGATGAAGGTTCTGCAGAGATTCAAATAAAATCAGTTTCTGGGAAACGAACTTTAAAGAAAATAAATAAAAAAGTAACAGTTTGCCCAGGGTTTAATGCTAGTTTAATAAAAAACAAATCAATTGCTATAACTGTTGATCAAACAAAAAAATTAAATATTGATTTTGGTGTTGAAGAATGTGGGAAGGATGTTGTATATCAATCACTAAATGAAAAGATTTATAAAATTACTCCAGAAGGTGAAATAACTGCAGTATCTGTTGGTAATGCTGCTTTAAAAGTATCAAAAGGCAATAAGAGTTTTGTCGTACCAGTTTATGTTAGAGATAACGAAGTTATTGCATCAAATTTTTCGGTTGATAAAGATGCACTACAGTTAGTTCCAAATCAAACTAAGAGACTTTATGTCTCTTTTTATCCTAATGACACTACTTGGATTTCATTTCATATTAGGAGTAGTGATAGTGAGATAGTTGATCTTGAAAACGAAAATTTAGTTAGGGCAAAAAAAGAGGGTTCTGCGACTATTTCAGTAACAAGTTCAAATCCGAGTATAAAGTATGATATACCTGTAGTTGTTTCTAATGTTATCTCTAAAGAAGGTGCTATTGCTACTGACTTAAAATTAGGAATAAGTAAATTAGACTTAAATCAAGGAGATAGTTATGTTTTAAACACTATTGTTGTTCCAGGAAATACAAAAGATAAGAAAATCACTTATACAAGTTCAAATAAAGATGTAGCAGATGTAAATGAATATGGTGTAATATATGCTAAGAATGGCGGACAAACAGAAATATCTGCTAGAACTTCTAATGGTATCAGGAAATCAGTGAATGTTAGTGTTAAACCAATTGCTATTCCTACTATAAAAGCAACAGACGGAGTGTATTCTAATTTGTGGCATAGAAAAATTTATGAATTAAAATTTACAAGTCCAAATAGTGGAATAGACTTCTATTATGGTGTTAATTCGGCTAAACAAACTAAACATGGTGATAAGGCAAAAATAACAAAAGAAGGAACAACTAATTATTATGTAAAAGCATGTCGTAATAACATTTGTAGTAGTCCTGCTGTATATGTATCTAAACTAGATACTAAAAAACCTGAAGTATTAAAAGTAATTGAAACTAGTCAAGGAGAACTTAAAATACCAATACTTGATCAAATTAGTTTAGTTGATTCATGGTGTGTAAATAAAAATAAAAGTTTTTATGATTGTAAATGGAATAAGATACCTGTAAATGATAATCCGATAGTTTCATATAATCATAGTAGTAATACGACTTATTATGTTTTTGCAAAAGATTTAGCAGGCAACATTAGTGATGGTTATAAATACAAAACTAAATAAGGTAATTTTTAAGTCTTCAATATTGAAGACTTTTTCATACTTTAAAAAATAAAAAAATTATGTTATCATTGGTATGAGGTAATTATATGAAAAGCAAATTTATTTTCTTAACAATTGTTATAACCTTTCTTTTAAGTGGATGTGTTTTAGATCCATATCAGAATCCAAAGTATGGTGAAATGGCAGTAGATGCTTGGTTTTCAAATAAAACTTTAGGAGAAACGAGAAAAACTACTGAAAATATTGATAAAATAGTATCTAAAGAATGCGAGTTTATTGAAAGTAAAGAGAATAAATATGTTTTCAATTGTAAAATAACTTATAAGGAAAAAGGTGAAACTGTTATACCTCTTTCTAAAAATTCTGTTATGAGTGTATATGTAGTATTTATAAAAGAAAATGGAAAAACATATGATTACAAAGTTTATAATTCAAAGTATACTAAATCTGGTGATAAGATTTGGGAACAAGATGAATATCTTGATTATTAAGGAGGATTTATGAAAGATAGAATATGGAATTATATTTTTGGGGTTTTGTTAATAATATTTGGAATAATGTTTATAATAAGTGCTGAAAGTGCTTTTAGTACTATAGTCTTAGTTGCAGGAATAATTATAATTATTTTCAGTGTATTGAAAATGGTTGTGGTTCTTAAAAGTGATAGTATGCTGGCAAGCTTTTCTGTACCTAGTTCTATTATTGGAATAATATTCGGAATAATTTTAATTGGAAATAGTGATAAGGCAATAGATGTTTTAACTTTAGTATTAGGATTATGGTTTTTAATAAGTGGTATTTCTTCTTTAATTATATTAATAAAAGCAAATGTTGATAGTAGGGAATTATCAAGACCAATTCTTAAGATAATCGTAGGTACAATAGCATTTATAGCTCCAGTTATTCCTGTCGTAGCAGTAGGCTTAGTTATAGGAATAGTTCTTATCATCGCAGGTGTTACAACTTTTATAAATTCTAAGGAAGAAGAGGTTGTTTACAAAGTTAAAGTAAAAAAATAAAAAGGACTTGTATAAGTTCTTTTTTATTTGTTATAATAGTTTTGGTGATGACATGGAATATAAGATTACATCTCTTGAGGAAAGAGAAACAATTGAATTAGCAGAAAATTTTGAAAGCGAAAAGTTCAAGAATATGGTTATATGTTTAAAAGGAGATCTTGGAAGCGGGAAAACTGTATTTACAAAAGGTTTTGCTAATGCATTAGGAATAAGTGATGTTATTACATCTCCTACATTTAATATTGTAAAAGAGTATTATGGTGGAGAAATGCCTCTTTTTCATATGGATGTTTATCGTATTGATGAAACTGATGTGGAAATAGATTTTAATGAGTACTTTACTAAAAAAGGAGTAACTATAATTGAATGGTCTGATATGATTATAGATGAACTTCCAAAAAACAGATTAGAAATTTCATTTAAAATTATTGGAGAAAATAAAAGAATGTTAATTATAAAACCATATGGTAAAAAATATGAAGACTTATGTGAGGCTGTACTATGATAAGTCTTTTTTTAAACACGTCTTCTAATTTTTTAAATGTAGCTTTAGCAAAGGATAATGTAGTTATAGATGAATTGTATCTTAAACTAGATAAGGATTTATCTAAATTAGCACTTTATAATATAGAAAAATTATTAGATAAAAACTCTGTTTTACCGAATGATGTTGATGAAATAATATGTGTGAGAGGACCTGGTTCTTTTACTGGTCTTAGAGTGGGAGTAACTATTAGTAAAACGTTTGCTCATTTCTTAAAGAAAAAACTTTATTCGGTATCAAGTTTATATGTAATGGCTACATCTAATGTAGCTGATATAATTGTACCAATAATCGATGCTCGAAGAGGGTATGTATATGGTGCAATTTATGATAAAGATTACAATGTGGTATTAGATGAACAATATATTAAATTAAATGATTTAATGGAAAAAGTTAAATCTTTGGGAAAAGAGTATATGTTTATATCAAATGATGATTTTGATATAAAAACTGTTTTATATAAACCCGATTTGGTTAACTTTTTTAATCATATGAAAAAAAGAGAAGAAGATCCAATAACGTTTATACCAGATTATTTAAAGAAACCAGAAGCAGAGGAAAAATTAAATGATTAAGAAAGTGGATTTTGATGAATTAATTGCTTTTGATGTAAAAAAGTCTAATAATTCATTTGTAAATTATATTGCTTATCAAAAAGATCAGATATTAGGATATATTGAATATAATGATTTATATGAATCAATTGATATTGTTAATATATTTGTTTTAGAAGAATATAGAAATGTGGGGATAGGATATAAACTATTAAAAGAACTTATAAATATAGCTAAAAAGGGTAATAAAGAAAACATTACTTTAGAAGTAAGTAGTTTAAATGATGTTGCTATTAATCTATATAAAAAAGTTGGATTTAAGCAAGTAGCCATTAGAAAAGGTTATTATAAAGGAATTGATGGTTATTTAATGGAGTTGATATTATGAAAGATGTATATATTTTAGGTATAGAAACTAGTTGTGATGAAACTAGTTGTTCTATAGTTAAAAATGGTATAGAAGAAATAAATACTGTTATATTAAGTCAAGTAGATATACATACTTTATATGGAGGAGTAGTTCCAGAAATTGCTAGTCGTAATCATGTTAAAGATATAGTATTTGTAATTGATAAATGTTTAAAAGATTCTAAAATGACTATTGATATGATAGATGGTATTGCTGTTACTTATGGTCCAGGACTTGTTGGTTCTTTGTTAGTAGGCTTAGAGGCTGCGAAGACAGTTTCTTATATTTATAATAAGCCACTTATACCTGTTCATCATATTAGAAGTCATATTTATGCTAATAATATAGAAAAGGAAATGAAGTTTCCTCTTTTAGCGTTAGTTATAAGTGGTGGTCATACAGATCTTCTTTATATGAAAGATCATTTTGATATTAAAAAGATTGGGTCTACTTTAGATGATGCAGTAGGAGAATGTTATGATAAAGTAGGAAGAGTTTTAGGAGTAAAATATCCTGGAGGGCCTATGATAGATAAAATGGCACATGAAGGTAAACATACTTATGATTTGCCTGTTCCTCTAAAAGATGATAGTTATAATTTTAGTTTTAGTGGATTAAAAAGCGCTGTTATAAATTTAGTTCATAATATTAACCAAAGAGGGGAAGTATTGAATAAAAAAGATTTAGCTACTTCTTTTCAAGATGTTGTTATAGAAGAATTGATATCAAAAACAGAAAAAGCTATTAAAGATTTTGATGTTCAAAGGCTTCTTTTAGCAGGTGGGGTTTCTGCGAATAAGGGGATAAGAGATAGTTTTGTAAAACTTTGTAAAGAAAACAATATAGATTTTTCTTGTCCAAGTTTAAAGTATTGTACAGATAATGCTACTATGGTTGCAGCAGCTGGTTATTTTCTATTTAAAGAAAAGAAATTTTCTAATTTAGAACTCAATGCTAATTCTAATGCTAAATTCATTTAATAATAGTAAAAAAGTAAAAAAGTACTTGCAAAAACATAAAATATATAGTAATATTTATATTGCTGATTGTTATCAGTAAATGGGCTTGTAGCTCAGTTGGTTAGAGCGCACGCCTGATAAGCGTGAGGTCGATGGTTCAAGTCCATTCAGGC
>CAZKTT010000009.1:6538-12959 GCA_964555755.1 uncultured Mycoplasma sp. | reverse complement strand
ATTTTTCTGTATTAAACTTTTCTACTGATTTCATTAATAAAATATTACCTTATTGAATTAAATCTAGAAAGGACATACCACGACCAACATATCTTTTAGCAATAGATACTACTAAACGTAGATTTGATTCAGCAAGTATTCTTTTGGCATCTTCATTTCCTTCTTCAACTTGCATAGCGTATTCATATTCTTCTTCACTAGTAAGTAAGTTAATACGTCCAATTTCTTTAAGATACATCCTCACAGGATCATTAATTTTAATATCTTTGTTAGAAGTATGAGAGATAATTAATTCATCATCTGTGTCATCATCTTCGTCGTCTTCTACTTCCGCTTCATTAGAAACTATTTCAATTTCATTCTGAACGAACATATTATATAAATCGTCTAAGGAGTCACTATCTGGTTCAATTCCTTTTAGGTGTTCTGCTATATCTTCATAAGTTACTTTGTTGTCATTCTTTTTACCTAATTCTAATAATTCTTTTTTTCTTTCTTCAAATGATTTTATTTCGTTAATCACTAAAACTCACTCCCCATTTTAACTAAACGAATTTTTTCTAATATTTCTGCTTGTTTTACTGGATCAGGTTCTTTATTAATTAGTTCTTTTAATCTTTTGATCTCTTCTTTTTTATTATAATCTCTTATTACAGCAATATAATCCTTAAATGCTTCCATATTAGCTTCATTATTAACATTTCTTAGTACTTCTTTTAAGAGTAATAGCAAATCTTCTTTGTCGTTTAAACTAGTTATGAAATCTGCTAGTACAAGATTATCATTTTGTTTGTAATAATAAATAATTTCGTTAGCTAAATACCTAGCCTGTTTTGAAGGTAAAAAATTCAATTTTTTCTCATAATATTTACACGCTTCGTAGTTGTTTAAAATAGTGTAAATAATATTATAAGTGGCTTTGTCATATTTATTTAATTTTTTTACTTCGACAGGTTTTTTGCTTAACGCCTCAATTTTACTATATTTTTCTTGTTTTTTCAAGTTATTTTTTAAAATATTTATATCTATATCAAATTCATCAGCAATTTTTTTCAAAATAAACTCTTTTTTTATCTCATCATCAGTATTTATTTCTTTAAGTACCATATTAATATAGGCAGTTTTATCGTTAATATCAGAGAAGTTTTTTCCTTCGCGGAGATAATCTATTTTGAATTCACTATAGCTTATTGGGTCATTATATAACTCTTTAAAAGATTTTTCTCCATATTTTAATATATATTCATCCGGATCTAGATTTTCCTTTAGAGGTATTATAAATACTTCACATCCTGCATTAGTTAAATCTTTTCCAATTCCATCCATAGCAGTTCTACCAGCTTTATCTCCATCTAAGCAAAGATAAATTTTATTTGACATCCTTTTTAATAAATCTATTTGGTTTTTAGTAAGAGCTGTTCCCATTAATGCTACGACATTTTTTATTCCAATGCTGTAAAGACGAATTACATCCATAAATCCTTCGACTAAAACTAGTTTCTTTTCTAATCTTACATGTTCTTTAGCGTTATAGTAATTGTATAATAATTCTCCTTTTTTAAAAATTGGAGTTTCTTTTGTATTAATATATTTACTGTCAGATGATGTATTATATATTCTGCCAGAAAACCCTACGACTCTGTTATTAGTATCAAATAATGGAAACATAATTCTATTATTATATAAATCTCCATATTCTGTTCCTAATCCATATTCATTTAACTCAGTTAAAGTATACCCTTTTCCTGTAAGAACTTTTGTAAGGGCATTACCTTTTAAAGATAATCCTATTTTGAATGTCTTAATTATCTCTTTAGTAATTTTTCTATCTTTTAAATAAAGAATAGCATTTTTACCTTCAGCACTATTAATATTATTTTGATATAGTTTTAAAGATAAATCATACATTTGGTAATACTTTTCATATTTGTTACTACTTTTTATTTTTGAAGTATTAAAATTTAGCCCTGCTCTTTTAGCAAGGATGGATGCCGCTTCTTTGAAATCAACGTTTTCATAATCCATTACGAAATTAAAAACATTACCACTTGCACCGCAAGAAAAGCACTTATATATTTGCTTATCCCCGGATACACTCATGCTAGGATTATTATCATCGTGAAAAGGACATATTCCAAAATAATTTTTTCCTTTTTTAGTAAGAGGGAGATATTCTGATATTACTTCAACTATATCATTAGCGGATCTTATATCATTAATACTATTATTCATATAATCCCTCCTTAACAGATTTTATTATACTACAAAAGATTTATAAAATAAACTTTCTTTAATTATTTTACTTTTTTTACTTTTTATAGTATAATTACTTAGGTTGATTCTTTTATAAAATTAAAAAGAAAGGAGATTAATTTATAATGTTTAAACCAGATAAGACTTATGTCTTTGCTCTTGGTGGTTTAGGCGAAGTAGGAAAAAATATGTATTGTTTAATGCACAATGATGAGATTGTTATCATTGATGCTGGTGTAATATTCCCAGAAGAGGAATTAAGGGGTATAGATTATGTGCTTCCTGATTTTGAGTTTTTAAAAAATAACGAAAAGAAGATTAAGACATTAATTATTACTCATGGTCATGAAGATCATATTGGCGCTATACCATTCTTATTGCAAAACGTTAATATACCTACTATTTTCGCACCAAATCAAGCTTATGCTTTAATAAAGAAGAAATTACAAGATCGTAATATAAATTATAGAGGTCTTAAATCATATAAGAGCAATGACAAATTAAAATATAAATATTTTGAAATTTCATTTTTTAGAACTACTCATTCTGTACCAGATTCACATGGTATTTGTATTAAGACTCCGAATGGTACAGTAGTAGAAACCGGTGATTTTAAATTCGATTTAACTCCGATTGGCCCAGTAACAGACTTTACTAGAATTAGTGAAATTGCCAAAGATGGTGTTACACTTCTAATGAGTGAAAGCACTAATGTATTAGATGAAGGCTTTTCAATGTCAGAATCAAAAGTAGATGAAGCTCTAAATGAAGTATTTTCAAAACACGAACAAAACAGAATAATTATTGCAACATTTGCTTCAAACATATATAGATTAAAGCATATAATAGAAACATGTAAAAAATATAATAGAAAAGTATGTATCTTTGGTAGAAGTATGGAAAACAATATCAATATTTCTATGGAAGGTGGATATATAGATGCAAAAGGCGTATTGGTCACACCAGATGTTGCTAATTCGTTGAAACCTGGAGAAGTAGCACTTTTATGTACTGGTACTCAGGGAGAACCATTAGCGGCATTGTCAAGAATAGCGGATGGTATTCATAAACAAATAAAACTTACACCTGATGATATAGTTATCTTCTCATCTAGTGCTATTCCTGGGAATACGAGAGCTATTGCTAATACTATTAATAATCTTTATTTAAAAGGTGTTAAAGTTTATACAAGTAAGACTGATCGAGAAATACATGCTTCTGGTCATGGTATGAGTGAAGAATTAAAACTTATGATTAGACTGATAAATCCTAAATATTTAATGCCTATTCATGGAGAATATAGAATGCTTAAAAAACATGCTGCTCTAGGAGTTGAATGTGGTATGAAAAAAGAAAATACATTTGTCCTAGACAATGGTGATGTTTTAGAAATGGATAATGGAAAAGTTAAACAAATTGATAATTTTGAAGTAACTGAAACATTTGTTGATGGAAATCGTATTGGTGATATTTCAGGAGCTGTTTTAAATGATAGAAAGATTATGGCAAGTGAAGGTATTCTAGTAGTTATTATAAATGTAAATATGGAAACTAGAACATTACTTGCTAAACCTATGGTTACTACTAGAGGATTTATCTTAATAAATGAGAATGAAGAATTGATCAGTAAAATACAGGATTTAGCAGAAGAAGCATTACTTAAAAAACTAGATAATAAAAGAACAACTTATTCTGATTTAAAAACCGATATCACACGTGAAGTAACTAATTTCATAAAAAAAGAAACTGGTAGAAAACCTATAGTTTTACCAATTATCTTGAATGTTAAAAAGTGACTTTTTAGTCACTTTTATTTTTTTACTAATTTTTTTAAAGCGCTTTTTGCAGCTTCTTGTTCTGCTTCTTTTTTAGTGTGACCTGATCCTTCACCATAAACAACGTCATCAATCATTACTGCAACTTTAAATCTTCTGTCATGAGCAGGACCAGTTTCCTCTAGTAAATTGTATTGTAAAGATTTTTGAACATCTTGTACTGTTTCTTGCAATTCTGATTTATAATCACTAAATAATACTATATTTTCATCTTCAATATATGGCACTATTATACTTAATGCTACCTCTTTTGTTTTTTCATAACCAAGATCTAAGTATATAGCAGCCATTAGGGCTTCAAAGATATCCGATAATATTGCTTTTTTATGCGAACCATCAGTATTTATTTCACCTTTACCAAGTTTAATATACTCGCTTAAATTTAAATCATTGGCATATTCATATAAAGCGTTTTCACACACATAGCTAGCACGCATTTTAGTCATTACTCCTTCAGAGAAATCTTTTTCTTTATATAAATAATCGGAAACTACTAAGTCTACTATAGCATCTCCCAAAAATTCTAATGTTTCATATGAGTATGGCAATTCATTTTCATAAGCATATGATGTGTGTATAAAAGCTTGTTCATATAATTGTAAGTTTTTAGGATTTATTTTTAGCTTTTTAAATAACTCTTTCATAATAATCACCATATTAACTATATCATATTTTTATAAAAATTAGTACTATTCCATTGATAAAATAATAAAAAAATAGTAGAATGTTATTGGTGATATATTTGAAGAAAATACTAATTTCTATTATTAAATTATATCAATTCAGACCTGGACATTTTCATACTTATGGCAAGGAGATTCCTACTTGTTCTTCGTATGCAATTGAGGCAATAGATGTATACGGATCATTTAAAGGCAGTTTTCTAGCAGTAAAAAGAATACTAAAATGTAATCCATTTTTTAAGGGTGGATATGATCCTGTACCACAAAGGAGGAATTTATGAAAAAATTTAATATAATTATAATTGTTTTGTTTTTAGTTGTTACACTTTCTTGTTTAACTGGATGTATAAAGAAGGATAGAATGGATAATATTAACGTAATTACTTCTATATATCCTATTGAATATGTAGCAAATATATTATATGGAGATAATAGTAATATTGATAGTATTTATCCTAGAGGATCTATTCCAACTAGTTATAGAATTACTTCAAAACAAATCAAAGACTTTAGTGAATATGATTTATTTATTTATAATGGTAAATCTAATGAAAAAGGATATGCTACTAAAATGTTAAATAAAAACAAAAACTTAAAAATTATCGATGCTTCTTATGGACTTGATATTAATTATGCTAAATCTGATATTTGGCTTGTTCCTTCAAATATATTAATGATAGGACAAAACATTAAAAATGAATTAGAAGATTATATTACTGATGCTAATTTAATTAAGAGTATTGATGAAAGATATTTGCTTTTAAAAATTGATATTACAGCATTAGAATCTGAAATGAAAAAAGCTGATGATAGTTCTATTAATCCTACTATAGTAGTAGCAGATGATTCATTTAATTTTTTAGAAAAATATGGTTTTAAAGTTATTAATTTAACTGATAATGGTAAAAATAAAGAATCAAATATTCAAGTAGCTAGATCTTTATTTGCTAGTGGAGATCTAAGCTATATTTATGAAATTGATCACTCTAAGAATTATGATATTGTAAATGAATTAAAGAATACATATAAACTGGATGTTTTAACACTTAAAAAACTTGATACTATATCTGAAAGTGATGAACAAAATAATGATGATTATATTTCAATAATGCATGGTAATTTAGATTTAATAAAAAAAGAAACATATAAATAAGCCACTTCAAATGAAGTGACTTTTTTTATAACATTTCTATATCGTCATTTGTATCTGCTACTTTATTTTTTTCTTCAATCTTAGGGGTTTCTAACGATGTTAGTTCTAATTTTACTTCTTGTGGTTGATCAATATCTATTTCTTCCTTTATTGGTTCTGGCTCTTCTGTATCACCAGGTATTGTTATTTCTGGTTCTTCTACTTCTTCTGGTGCTTCTAATTCAGGTTCTGGTTGTTTTAGATCTTGTTTCTCTTCAGGTTCTTCTACAGGAACAACTATTTCTTTTGGTATATCTATACTAAATTCTGGTGTATCTATTGTTATTTTTGGTTCTTCTTTAGGTTCTTGTTTTTCTTCTTGTGATTGTTCTAGAGGTAGTTGATCTTCTTTCTTTTCTATTTGTGTTTGTTCTACTGCAGGTATTTGTTCTTGTAGTGGCTCTTCTGGTGTTATTTCTTGTGGTTGCTCTTCTTGCGACTCATTTATCACAGGTTGT
>CAZKTT010000009.1:4195-6528 GCA_964555755.1 uncultured Mycoplasma sp. | reverse complement strand
TGGTGTGTCTATTTTTATTTTTGGTTCTTCTTTAGGTTCTTGTTTCTCTTCGTGTTGTTGCTCTTCTTGTGTTATTTCTTGTTATTGCTCTTCTGGTGTTATTTCTTGTGGTTGCTCTTCATTTGGTTTATCTTGTCCTACTTCATCAAGATTTGTATCTTCTGCTACAACATGATCTCTTAAATTGTTTTTATAAGACTTATCTACTTCTTCTTCTATTATGTTTTCTAATAAATTATCTGATTTTTCATGTGTTCTTCGGCCTAATATATAGCCTACGATTAATAGAATAATTCCTAAGACAATCAAAATTATTCCAATTATTAGTAGGAGCTCAAAACTGCTATCAAACATATTTAAAACTAAATTATCTATTAAGCCATTACTATTTATTAATGTACTCATATATTTCACCTCTAATATAAAGCATGCTACTGAAATAGTTCCTACAATTAAAAATGATATAGAAATATACTTCATTGCTTTAACTATATTTTTTAAACAAAGTAGCGTTAAAAGGAAACTTACTACTAGCCCTATCACTATCGCTATTAATGTTATTGGAGAACTGATTATACTATAAGTTTTTTCTATTGTTTTTATATCTACTCCAATTCCATCTATCTGATTTCTATCAATAGTGTTATCATTAATTTTATTTATAGTTTCTTCTAAATACTTGTCTAAAGATTTTGTCGTAGATTCATCTAAAATATAACCATTTTTATTTATTTCTTCTGTTATAATCTTTTTTACTGCATCTGGGTCAATTGTAGGTTTTTTATCATTTTTTAATATGTAATTGGAATACCCATACGCATAACTTGATGTAATTTCTTTTAACTTTTTATTATCAAGAAGTTTATCTACTATTTCTTCAGGAATACCAAGTTTAACTAATTCTTTTATTTTTGGCCCTAGTACTTCATCATTTTTAAGATTTGAAGTGTTTGAAGAAAAATAATTATTAGTTTTATTATAAATATTACTTTCATTAAAAGTATTATTTATAAAAAATACTCCGATTAACAAAACTAAAAAAAAGCTAAATAATATTGTTAATATAACAGCAAGAAATCTTCTAAAGATTCCAACTGCTCCCATACTAGCCTCCCCATACTATAAGACAAGTTTATCATATTTTGTTTCTTTTGTATAGAAAAAATTTACTTCTAAAAGTAAATTTTTTTAATTATTTTTTTTGGTTAATTGTTCATCAGGAATCTTGATACTTACACTAAAGATTCTTTTACTTTTATCAATGTATTCTACACCGTTTTTATCTATCTTTAGGTTATAAAAGTTCAATCTTAGTTTTTTATCTTTTAATGGTTCTTCAAATACAATTGATCCTCTTTTTGTGTTACCAACATCTAGTTTTCCTGAATACAAAGCATTTTCTACATTTATTGAAGTAAATACTCTTTGAGTTTCTTCTTCTTTGCTATTAGACATAGTCCAATTATTATAACTATAGTTTATTTTATGATTTGTATTGTTTTCAATATATATAGTTACTATTAAGAAGGTGTTTCCTTCTTGTGGAGCTTTATAGCTATTTCCTTCAGAAGTTTCAACATTTGCAACTTTATAATTGACTCCGTTATATGTTATTATGTCCCCCATTGCAAAGATTTTTTTAGTAGTTGCTTCTTCTCCTACAACTATTTCATTTGTATCAATTGGGGTTTCAACATATCCAAAATAGCAAAAACAAATAACTGCTCCAAGTATTACAAGACATACAGCTAAACGCTTGATCATTTTGCTAGCAGTATTATCAGTTTTTATTGCTGAAGAAATTCTATTCTTGATTCTCATAAAATAATTGCTTGGTTTTTCACTTGTTTTTACTTGTTTTTTTGCTTCAGCTTTACTAGTTTTTTTGCTTATTTTTTCTTCTTTTTGTTCTTCTTTTTTACTTTTTCTTTCTTTCTTTTTTTCTTCACGTTTTGCTTTTATCTTTGAAAATTGTTTCTTTGTTTTTTCTATACCTGTTTTAACTAATTGTCCTAGTTTGATGAAGAAAGATTTTATAATACTTGCAATCTTTATTGATGCTTTTTTTATGAAAGAAGCTGTTTTTATAGCAATAAACTTTATGAATAAACCAACTTTTATAGAAATGAATTTAATAAAAGTGCCTATTTTTATAGCTATAAATTTTATAAATGATCCTAGCTTTTTAAGACCATATAATATCTTTTTTAGAACAAATAGGATTCCAATTCCTGCTTTTTTTAAAAAATATGGTGTTTTGATTATGCACGCTTTTACTTTGATAAGTATATTTTTTAAAAATGAAAGTATTGTTTGTCCTATAGTTTTTAATA
>CAZKTT010000009.1:0-4185 GCA_964555755.1 uncultured Mycoplasma sp. | reverse complement strand
TTTGCATCTTTTTTTTGCTATTTAAATCTTGTTTTTTTGCCGATTTATTTGTTTTTACTTCTTCTTGTGGTTTTGGTTCAATCTTTTTTATTTCGGGTTTTTTTGGTGCAGATGTTTTTTTAACTGTTGCTTGTTTTGCAGGTTTATTAGGATTAGGTATGATTTTACATTTTGTTACATCACTCCCACAATACCTACATATTTTAGCCTTATTAGCAACTTTTTTCTTACATTTTTTACATACTTTCATAATACCATATTCTTTCCCAAAATATCATGTATCGACATTAGATAGCAAGATTATAACACATGATTACTTCTTTAACAATAAATATTTATTTATTATATCACTTTTTGTTATATAATAATACTTTTTTTGTTCAAAATCTAGAACTTTTTTGCAAAGAAAAAAATGAAATAATGTCCTTACAGAATGGCTAATTTATAGTTAACTTTACGTCTTAGGTCAAGTTGGATTTCCCTATTTCTTACTTGATAGTTACCTCTCAAGCAGTTCCCTTTTAAAAGAAACAGTAGTATGTTACCATATCTACGACTTGATTACCACTTAGTACGCACTGCAATCCTATAAATTCTCACTCTAGGGGTTTTCCCCACTGATAAGATAGTTACTAATACTTTTTTGCAATTGTAGTTTCATATAGCAATGGTTATAATTTGTTGGCCAGCAAATCATAACTAGATCTATAATTCCCCACAACCACTCAAGTCATGCTTTTCTATATTATTATAGAACCTGCTCCCAAAATGGGTATAATATATGGAACGGACCCATATGCCGTTATGAACGTCCATATATTCTATTCCTCTAATAATCACCCCAAACTGGGCGTAAGAAGCAAATATTAGATTCGTTGCAGTAAGCTTTTAATGGATTTTTAGCCCCATCTTCGCAACTTTTATCAACTAGAATAGTGTGCCATTTCTAGTGCTATAATTATAGCATATAATGGCTAAAAAATCAAGCTTTTGTATATACTATTAACTGTCCTGGTAGTAAATAAATACTATTATTACTGTATACTATATCAGTTGATACTGTTTTAAAAAAAGTTGCTACATCATCAATTGTATCTCCTGCTTTTGTAATATATAGGGATGTCCCTTCCTTTGGTAATAGAATAGTTTGTCCTTCATAAATATAATCATCTTTATCTAATCCATTTATACCTGTTAATATATCTATCGTTGTATTATTATTTTTAGCTAGTTCATAAAGAGTATCACCCTTTTTTACAGTATAATAATCAAAAACATTATATAAACTAGTTGGTATTGTTAAACTTTGTCCTTCTGTTAATAAATATGGCACTTGTAAATTGTTTGCTTTTATTATTTCTATTACTGGTATGTTATATTTTCTACCAATTTCTTCAAGAGTATCACCTTTTTCTACAATATATATGTCCATAAACCCTCCTTTTTATAATTATATTAAAAAAAGGAGTAATAATTACTCCATATAAATTGCTATTCTATTTTTAGGATTAAATGAAAGTTCATTATATGTAACTAGTTTTTTTAATCCTTCTGTGAAACTATAAGAATATAAGTTGCTATCACTTATAAAGTATAAAGTATCATTTACTAGTTTTAAATCTGATATTGGTTTATTTAGAATTAATACTTTTGTTTTACTATTACTATTATAATAGTATAGATTATTATTCTTAATTTGATAATAATAAGTATCTTTATCTTTTACAATATGTTTTAAAGTAGTATTTTTTTCTAACTGTTTTATATAATTACCAATTGTTTTAAAAGTTTTTTGTTTATCTCTTGCTTCATATACATTTATTCTTTTTTCTTTTAAATTATAATAAATTATTCCTTTTTCTTTATTTCCTACTTCTTTTACTTTTTTCTTTTTAGGATTTATTTGGTACTGTTTTAAACTATCTTTATCAAATATGTATATTTTGTTATCTAAAACACCATTCACATATGAGTCTTTTGATATTTTATTCTTTAATTTTATTTCTTTTTTCTTATTAGTGGTCATATCTATTCTATAAAATGTGCTGTAGTCGTGCTTCTCATTATAATTTGGAATTACATAGAATTTATTTACTTGTACTCCTAGAGTATTTTTGTATGTATCATTTTTAAATAATCTAACTTTACTAATACTGTCATTGGTTATTCGATAAAAACCATTATATTTATAAATATATATATATGTATCTTCTCCAATGCTATTGGGATATACACTAACAGCATCTATTTTTCTTTGTTTTTTGCTTTCTTCTTTCCAAGATGGACTGTAGTAACCCTCTTCTTTTAATTCACTTACAAATATTTTTAATTCATTTTTATAATATTCATATGAATAACTCTTACGATTTTCTGTGCATATTATGTTTGATTTATTATTATCTTTTTTTAAGATAGGATATATACATTTTAAATCATTTCCATCATATAAATATAAACCTTTTATAACTCTTTTTCTTTTGTGAAAATCATTATCAGTTTCAAATGAATATATTTCATTTTTATTAGTTATTTTAAAATAATATTTGTGGTTTTTATATGTTTCATTTATTTTATATGTTTGATTATTATTTTTAATAGTATATTCCACTTCATGATTAGTTTTAAAAACGAAAATTATTAATTCAAAAAATATAAATATTATTAATAATACAATTATTAACTTAAATATTTTTTTCATAATATCACCTACTCTACAACACTTAATCTTATAATTTCTTCTACATTATCATCTATAGCTTGAATGTTTTTAATTATTTCTTGGCATTTTAAACATTCATATACTATTTTGTATTTTCCCTTTTTACCTTTTTCTATTCCTATTGGTTTTAATAAACCATGACAATCTGACTTTCTGTCTCCTGGGTTTATATCTAAATGCTTTGAGTATAAACAAAATGGACAATGATCTCTAGCCGTGTATCCAAGAGGTTTTACTTCTTTTTTACAATTCTCACAAACGAATGATTCATCAATCATTTTAAATCTTTTAGTTTCCATGATCGCTCCTTTTTATTAAATCTATAACCTTATCTAAATCAGTTTTTAGAGTATCAGAAGATAAACTGATACGTACTGAAGTTTTAGCTAAATTAATGTCATTTGTTAATGCATATACTGCTTCAGAATAATCTCCTGTTGAACATGCGCTTTTAGTAGATATATAAATATCATTTAATTCCAAATAATGAAGAAATGTTTCTGGTTTATAATTTTTAACACTTATATTTAGAATATTTGGTATATTTTTCTTACCTTCGTTTATAATAATATTAGGAAGGCTTATAATATTATCTTTTAGATATGATCTTAAGTCTTCCGTTTTTTTGTAGTTTTTATCAATACTTTTTTGGGCATCTTGTAATGCTTTTGTCATACCTTTGATAAGTCCTAAATTGTATGTCCTATTACCATATATTAATGGTTTTAATTTAATATCTTTTCTTTTTAAAAGTACTCCTACACCTTTAGGACCATAGAACTTATGACTAGAAAAACTTACTAAATCTACATTAGCAAGTGGTATATTCATCTTTCCAATACTTTGGGTCATATCACTATGAAATGGAATACCATATTTTTTTGCTATTTTTCCTATTGCGTTAATATCATTTATCATACCGATTTCGGAATTCACTGATGTTATTGTAATTAGTGCAGTATTGTCATTTATTAGTTTTTCTAAATCTTCTAAATCTAGTTCTTTATCCTTTACCTTTACATATTTCACTATATATCCTTCTTGTGTTAGTGATTTTAAAGTTTCATTAATAGATGAGTGTTCAAAATGACTAGTTATTATTTCTTTTTTATTATTCATTATACCTTTAATAGCATAATTATTTGATTCACTTGAACCACTAGTGAAAATAACATCTAGATTAGTATTTAAAAGAGTTTTTATCTCTTTCTGATAAAAGTTTAAATCTGATTCTGTTGCTTTATCAAATAAATTATTCATAGTTTCTTTTAATGCGTCATCTGATATCTTTGTTGTCGCAGAAAAATCTAAATATGTCATACTACCACCTAGTACAATTATATCATATTTATTAGTATAAAGCTTGACAATAATTATTTATTATCTTATAATTAGTCTTGTCAATTTGATTTTGCGGATGTAGTTTAATGGTAGAACCTCAGCCTTCCAAGCTGACTACGGGAGTT